>JAKFUN010000188.1 GCA_021732675.1 Phycisphaerales bacterium | reverse complement strand
GTTTCGCCCCAAAATCCCCACCACCTCGGCGCGGTCTACCCCGAAGTTCACGTCATCGACGACAACGCGGCCGTTGTAGGTCTTCCGAAGCTTCATCGCGTGCAACAGGGGCATGGCGGGCAGTGTAGGGGTTTGGTGGGTGCAACGCGGGTGATCCGCTCCCGGTACCAATCATCGTTGGTGCCCAGTTCTTCAACCCGGGCCAAGCGTGGAGAACGCAATGCGTCTACTGGTGCGCACGCCAATCTACCGGGCTTTTCCAGAGCTCGATTCGTTTAGCGATGAGCGATGCCGTCGCTTTGTGAAGGTCGCTGCACGCCCCATGTGGTTCCGGGTTCAGCTCGGGGTCGCTTCGCTGCTGACGTTCGTGCTGGGAGTCTGCCTGCCCACTGTCCCCTTCTCGTTCCTCGAAAATCGAGCGCCGTTGGTCCTTTTGTTCCTCGCTGGCGCCAGCTTGCTGGTGGCGGCCGTGGCCGCTCTGGTCGTTCGCGATCAAGTGCTCCGCCGCCGGGTTCGCAGCGTGCTGCGAGCCCGCGGGCGCTGCCACTCCTGCGGCTACATCCTCGCCGGAGCGTCCGTCAGTGCCGCCAACGAGGTCGTCTGCCCCGAATGCGGCTTCACTACCAGCGTCGATCCCGCCCTGGGCGAACTGGCGACCGACGCGCTCGGGCGGGCCCACTATCAACCCTCCGCCGACTCGCTTCACGCGGGCCCGCGCTGGCTCACGCTCGCGCGGCGTCAGCGCCTCCGCCGCTGGGGACCTCGACTTGGCGTGGGCCTGTGCGTGTCGCTCGTGGTGGGTGTCGTTGCGTACGAAGTATTCCTTCGAGTTCAGGCCAGCGCAGCCCGCGCGATTCGAACTGGCCGCGCCGGGATTCGGGCCTTTCAACTTGCCCACGAGCCCGCCGGCCTGGACCCTGACTCGCCCAACTCCTGGGACGCGTTTGGATCGGTCTACGCCAAGTTCCTTTCCTTCGAAGCCGCCGCGATCGCAGCACTTCCCAAGGATGGACAAGGTCAATCCAAAGACATCGACTACTCCTCAATCTACGCTGACCCCAGCGAAGCGATTACCGACCAGAAGGCCGCCGAACTTCTCAGCTCTCGTCAGGATGCCCTCGTCGCGCTGGCGGGTTTGGAAGCGTCAGGGTTCTTTGATGACGCCCGTGCGATGGTGAACCGCCCTCGCCACCTTTGGTTTCATGACTGGCCCTCGACTCAGCCCAGTTGGGCCTTGCAGCTGCCGCAACTGGGAGAGGCCCGGCGGATGGCCCGGGCCCTGGCCGCCCGCATGGCCTTGGCAGCGGAGCGGCAGGACCCAGCCGCCTCCGGCGTCGCTCTGGAAGCCCTCCTGGGGCTGTCGCGCATGCTCAAAACCCAACCGACCGTCATCGAATGGCTGGTGGGGCAGGCGGTCGAGTCGCTCGCCCTAGGACGCGCCCTGGATTCAATTCAGCACCGGCCCTCCCTCGCTTGGATCGATGCCATCGAACCGCTTCTATGGCAACATCTGGATTCCCGCACCCCCTTCGCCAGCGCGCTAGAGGGCGACCGACTGCTTAGCCGCGATTCCATTGGCTGGATCTTTGAGGATCCTTCTCGCGTGCGCCTGGGGCGGTTCTCCAAAGCGGTCCGCGAACTCGTGGGGGAAGACGCGAACTTTGACAAGCGACTGGGGACCTTGTGGGAAAATACCTCCGCGATCGATCAGCAGACCACGCGCTACCTGGCCGCCGCCCAGATCCACCCTTGGCAGCGCGATCTACACCCGATTCCCCCGGATTCAACCGGGCTGGTTTTGCTCCCCTGGTTCGTTGGTTCCTCGGAAAAGCAACTACGACAGATGGATCACGGCGACCTTCAACTCGCCGCCCTGCTCGTCATGCTGCGCATCGAGCGCTACCGCCTTGTTTACGGCGATTACCCGGCGTCGCTCGCGCTGGCCCAGGCCGATTCTCCCCGCCCGTTCCCGGTCGATTCCTTCTCCGGCAAGCCATTCACCTACCTCCGGGTAAGCCCCGCTGCTGATCCCTTCGGCCGGGGCTTTATTCTCTATAGTGTTGGGCAAGACAAGATCGACAACCAAGGTGTGCCACCGCCCACGCCCATCAACTCCCCCTTCGAAGCACCACACGGCACCGATTACATCATCAACGATCCACGCCGATAGCGATGTCTTCCACAATCAGCATCAACGTACCCCCTGCGAACGAGGACAGCCTTGCGTCTCTTTACCCGGACCAAGATCTACCGCGCATTTCCCGAGCTTGACGCCTTCAGCGACGAGCGTTGCCAGCGATTCGTCGCGGCTGCCAAGCGCCCGCTCGGGGTCCGCTTGCGAATGCTGGCTGCGGGGTTGTTCGCCTTCCTGCTCTGCGTGGTCCTGGTTGTGCTCCTTCTCTCCCTCATTCCTCGGTCGCGGGATCCTCGGCCAGTCGACCCGCCCAGCCTGCGCACACTGATCGCCTTCGTCACCTTGGTGCTCGGGCTCTTTGTGGGCGGGGCCGCCGGGCTTGTCGCCAAGGACCTGGTGCTGCGGCGCCGCATCCGTTATGTGCTGCGCGCCAAAGGCCATTGCCACTCCTGCGGCTATCTCCTCGCCGGGGTCGCCGTCTCCCCCTCCTGCGATATTGCCTGCCCCGAATGCGGATTCGTCACCAGTGTCGACCCCGCGCTGGGGGAACTCGCCCCCGACGACGGCGGGCGCACCTTTTACACCCCCACCCAAGCCTCTCTCTACTCCGGGCCACGCTGGCTCACCCCTGCCCGCCGGGCCCGAATCCGAAAGTGGTCCAAGCGCGTGGCCATCATCGCGCCGATCTTGGTCGTCACCCTCGCCGGTGGCTACGAAGCGTTGCTCCGAGTCCAGGCCAGCGCCGCTTCCAAAGCCCGGCTCGGGCCCGCCGGCTTCCGCGCCCTCCAGCTTGCCAATCTCCCCGCTGGCGTGGCCCCCGACGCCCCCAACTCCTGGGAGGCCTTCGCCACCACCCGCGCCGAGATGTTGACGTTGGAGGCTGCGGCTACCACCCCGCCCCTGCTCGACCCCCAGGGACGCGCCGTGCGGGTGGACTACACCGGCATCGGCCTTGAGCCTCGCCCCGGCACCCCGCCGGAAGAGGTGGAGGAGATCGAAGCCGGTCAGCGCTACGCCCGCGAAGTGCTCGACAAGCTCGAAACCTCCACCCTCTTCAACGACCTCACCGAAATGGTCAGTTGTCCGCGCCACATGCTGGAGTTCACCTGGAGCACGGAAAATCCGTCCATGTCGATGCTGTTGCCGCAACTCAGCGAGGCGCGATACCTAGCTCGCCTGCTTGCCGGACGCATGGTGGTTGCCAAAGAGCAGAACAATCCCGCCAGGCTGGGTCAATCGCTCAGGATCATCCTGGGCCTGACCCACATGTGCCGCACCCAGCCCAGTGTCATCAGTTGGTTGGTCGGCGAAGCCGTCGAAGCCCTGGCCTGGTCGCGAGTGCGCTCCGTGCTGATGGCCCGCCCGAGCGCCGCCTGGCTGGATGCCATCGAGCCCTTGGCATGGAACGAGACCCACGACACCACCACCATCGCCCTCGCCCTCGAAGGAGAGCGGCTTGGCCTCATCGACACCATCTGCTGGGCCTTTGAAGACCCCTCGCGCTCGCGCTTCGGGCGTTTCTCCAAGGAAATCAGCGCCT
>JAKFUN010000222.1 GCA_021732675.1 Phycisphaerales bacterium | reverse complement strand
GGGGGTGGGCGGCTTTTGTACGCTACGCTGAAGGCTTGTTCGAGATCCATTGCGATCACTTTTGCGATTACTTTTTCGACCACGTTTGCGTTCGCTTCGGGGAGAAGACTCAGATGAAGCCGCTTGCCGCCCGATCGATCTTTGCGTCCGTTGCGTCTTTTGCGTCGTTTGCGTGCATGACGTCACTGGCCCACTTGGCGGGTTCGCTGGGGGCCATCTGTCTTTCTCCCACGATGTTGATCGCTGAGCCAACCCGAGCCCAGGAGCAGCCCGCGGTGGTCGCGCCGGTGCCGCGGGCGGGGCCTGACAACGCGTGGTGGAATGACGCGGTGTTTTATGAGATCTTCGTGCGCTCGTTCAAGGATTCGTCAAGTGGCCCCAACGCGAATGACGGGATCGGCGACTTTGACGGGATTACGGAGAAGCTGGACTATCTCAACAACGGCAAGAATGATGGGTCGAGCCTGGGCGTCACGGGGCTTTGGCTGATGCCGATTTTTCCGTCGCCGAGCTATCACGGCTATGACGTGACGGACTACCAGGGGGTGCATCCGGATTACGGGTCGATGGAGTCGTTCAAGCGGTTGCTCGCCGAGTGCCATAAGCGGAAGATTCGCGTGATTCTTGATCTGACGCTCAACCACTGCTCGAGCGAGCACGAGTGGTTCAAGCAGGCGTCGAAGCCTGACGGGCAGACCCGGGACTGGTTTGTGTGGGCGGATGCGGCGCCGGCGAAGCAGGGCGGGGCGTACGGGGGCTCCCCTTGGCACAAGCTGGGGGACAAGTACTACTACGGCATTTTTTCGAGGGGGATGCCGGACTTTAACTGTTCGAACCCGGACGTCACCGACGCGCTGCACGAGCTGAGCCGCTTCTGGCTTCAGGATGTCGGGGTGGATGGCTTCCGGCTGGATGCGATTCGCCATTTGATTGAGGTTGACGGGAAGCAGGAGAACACCCCCGAGACGCACGAGTGGATTAAGGGTTATCGCAAGTTCATCAAGGGGGCCAAGCCGGAGGCGATGACGGTGGGGGAGGTCTGGGATTCGTCGGCCAACGCGGCGAAGTATGTGGGCGACGAGCTCGACATGGTCTTTGAGTTTGCCTTGGCGCAGGCGACGCTGGATTCGATCAACGCGGGCAACGCCGACACGCTGCGCAAGGCGTATGCCGAGGTGGCGGGGGCGTACCCGCTGAATCAGTACGGGTCGTTTCTGACCAATCACGATCAGACGCGGGTGATGAACGTCCTGAAGCATGATCCTGCCAAGGCCCGTGTGGCGGCCACGTTGCTTTTAACGGGCCCGGGGGTGCCGTTCATCTATTACGGCGAAGAGATCGGCATGACCGGGGACAAGCCGGACGAACTGCTGCGCACGCCCATGCAGTGGAGCGATGGAGCTAGCGCGGGGTTTTCGGGGGTCAAGCCTTGGCAGCGAGAGAACAAAGACTCGGGGGCGCTGAACGTCGCCAACCAGCTCGCGGACCCGGGTTCGCTGCTGCGGCACTATCAGTCGCTGGTGGCGCTGCGGGCGCAGCACCCGGCGTTGAGCCGGGGGAGCCTGTATCCCGTCGCGGTCAACAATCCTGGGTTGTACGCGTTTCTACGGACGCAGCCCGGGGCGGAGGGCGCGCTCGACGCGGTGCTGGTGGTGGCCAACTTGAGCAACCAGGAGATCAGCGAGGGGTCGTTGACGCTGGGGGCGTCGCCGCTGCGGGGCGAGTTCAACCTGCAGGCCTTGCTGGGGCGAGCGGGTGAAGAGAAGCTCGTCGCGAACCTGCAGGGCGGGTTTGGTGGTGTGAAGCTGGTGGGGGCGCTGGGGCCGTACTCCGCCAGCGTGATTCAGCTCAGGCAGAAGTAGGGCGTGGCCTGGGGCGGGGTGATGGTCGCGTCGCTAGGCGACTTTGCGAATGGTCTCGGTGGCGATGGCCGCGTGGGCCGCGGAGATGAGGGCGGCTTTGACTTCCTCGGTCATCGGGGAGAACTCGCACCCGGCCTCCCAGGTCAGGAGCCCGGCGCTGCGCACCCAGGCGGCGCGGGCCATGATGGAGACGACCCCTGCGGGCGTGGACATTTCGATGCTCATGAGTTGGCCCACGCTCGGGCGGCGAAGGTGCATCGCCACCTTGACGCCGGTCGCCGACATGTCCAGCACCGTGCCCCATGAGCAGCGGAGGCCTTCGCAGCGAACCCGCCCGGCCTTGCGGCGGTTGCGAGCCAGAACGGCCGGATCCAGCGGGTGCGGGGGATACTCCATAGTGATTGCTTCGGCCCGCGTGGCGCTGCCTCACGAGTCCACTTCCCCGGTTTTCATCTGTTTTCGGGTTCGGATTTCCCCGTGTCGGGACTAATCGGTCCTCACCCGATATTCCGGCACCTTTGGAAACCTTGCGCGTGGCGTAGACCGGATATCCGAACTTTTTGAGGCGGGTGGAGGCTGTGGTCTTCTCGGACCGATGTCTTTCGCTGTGAACTCAGCCGCGCCCATCACCATTCCGGCTCATGTTGGCGGCTGTCTCAAGCCGGCCTTGGCTCATGCGCAGGCTGGGAGATTGGCCCAGAGCCTGGAGTGCGTCGCGGCGGGCGCCGTCGCGGACATTCAGCAGCACCAGCAGCACTTTCTGGCCCACGCGTCGAACGCGGCGATTTTGTGCGATCTGTACGCCCAGCTTTTTGCCGGGTGTGGGCTTTCCCCCGCCGGGCGTTTCGCTCCGCGCGACCCATCGCGCCCGCTTCGGCTGCTGTATGTGGTTTCGTCGCTGGTGGATGGTCAGGCGGCGAGCGCGAACATCGCGCGGTTTTGCACGCTCCATGATCCGGGTCGAATCGCGCCTCATGTTCTGTGCGTTGAGGAGTTCACCCGGCGCGAGCCGCCCTTGGGGTTTTTGCAGTACCCCGAGGCCCCTTCGGTTCAGGTGGGTCGGGGCGTCATTGATCGCCTGCCTGCGGGCGCGCTCACCATGCTGAGTGCGCGGGGCGATCTGCTGGCGGGAGCCCGCGAGGCGATCGGGGCGGCGCGCGAGTGTGGGGCGGATGTAGCGGTGTTTGTCGGCAGCCCTGCGTGCCCGGTGCAGGCGGGATGTGCGTTTGCTCGGGTGGCTCCGCGGCAGATCAACATGAACATTGGGGTGCCGCTGCCCATGCCGGGGATCGACACCATCATCTACAACAGCCCGCGGCGCTGGCTTGAGGATCGATCCTTTCTGGCGTCGCGGCAGATCGGCTCGTCCAGCGTCGAGACGTCCGGGGGCGACGCCCGCGCTGGGCTCACCACGCTGCCCCGCTCGCGTGAGTCGCTCAATGTTCCCGCCGACGCGCTGGCGCTCGTCAGCGCCGGCAACCGCCTCCCTGCCCGCCTGCTCGCGGGTTCGTTCCTTGCCGATCTCGCCATCTTCCTGGGCTCGCACCCGCAGGCCCGCTGGATCCTTATTGGTCCGGGGGACTTTGCGCCGGTGCTGGAGCGCATGGGCCCGCTGGCCCAACGCGTCAGCACTTTGGGGCCAGTGGCCGACATTCGTCCGGTGGTGAAAGCGTGCGACATTTTCCTGAATGAGTATCCGGAGGGTGGCGGCAACACGGTGATCGAGGCGATGGGGTGCGGCGTGCCGGTGGTGGCGCTCGACGCTGGGCCGCGGCATGCGCAGCACATCGGGGCGGCGTTGTCGGGGGACTTGTCTCTCACCACCAGCA
>JAKFUN010000087.1 GCA_021732675.1 Phycisphaerales bacterium | reverse complement strand
GAGGGGGTCAGAGCCCGTATGCGAAGACGCCGGCGGGGGTCCGTGGGTCGGTGGGGGCCAAGCCGGATCCGACCAAGGTGAAGGCGGGAACGCCGCCGGTGGGGGCCAAGGCCGGGGCTCCACCAAAGTTCACTCCGCCCAAGCCCTCGGGCTCGACGGTGGCGAATGGCAAAGATTTCCAGGTTTCGACGAAGGCGGGGCGGGTGCTGGGGGCACACAATACCTTTATGAAGAACGAGTTGGTCGGCGCGAAGAAACCGAAGAGGTCGACGGCGGAGGCGATCAAGAGTTTCGAAGCGCTGCGGAAAAAAGAACGCTGAGATGAATCGACCTCGGGCGTCGGGCAAGCCCACCAACTACCTATGAACACGGTACCCGGCTACTATGGTCCCCTGGCCCGGCCGAAAGGGGGCTGGGGTCGATGGTGGCCATAGCTCAATTGGTTAGAGCACCGGGTTGTGATCCCGGGGGTTGCGGGTTCGAGTCCCGTTGGTCACCCTTTCTTGCTTCGCGCCGCGGCGCCCCATTGGGGCGGGATGGGCGCCGAAGAGCCAAAGGCGCGAAGAGCGAAAGTCGCGAAGGGCCGAAGCGGCAAATCGCCAAAGAGCCAAGCGACCAAGGGTCGAACCGGGAGCGGGACGAATGTCTCAGAGCGGGCGGCTCCGAGGTTGGTGATTTGGCGGGGCTTTATTGAGCGGATGGGGGCAGTTCGGGCGCCCCCACCATCCCCGGCAATCGCTGCAACTGACCCTCGGCGTTGACGCGCAACTGGTCGCTCTCGAGCAAGTAGTTGAGGACCGCCGTGCGGAGGTTGGTGCGGGCGCGATCGCGCTGGTTCTCGGCGTTGAGCAGGGCGTTCTGCGAGTCGAGGATGGTCTGGGTGTCCACGGTGCCGGCCTTGAGCTGCTGGCCGAAGAGGCGGCGTTTGTTGATCTCGACCTGTTGCTCGGCGAGGGTCAACTGGAAGCGGGCGAGTTCGACGTTGCGGAGCGCGCTGCGGACGCTGACTGCGACGTTGTCGCGTTGCTGGGTGTAATCGCGGATGGCTCGCTGCAGGTTGATGACGGCCTGGCGCGAACGCAGGCGTTCTTGCTCGCGGTCAAGGGGGAGGCCGAGGGTGACCCCGGCGGAGTATCGCACGTTGTCGGGGTCGAAGTTCAGGCCGCCGCGTTCGAGGCCCGGGTTGGTGGGGAGGGTGGCGCTGGCGTTGACGTTGAGGTCTGGGAGTTCGTCGTTGCGGGCGTTCTCGACCCCGCGTCGGAGATCGTCGAGGCGGTCGCGTTCGTTTTGGAGATCGAGGCGATAGTCGAGGGCGAGCTGGGCAGCTTGTTCGAGCCGGATCTCGGGTTCGGGGAGGTCGATCACATCGGGGCTGAGGGTGAGGACCTGATCTACGGGGAGCCCGACGCGGATTTTGTATCGCTCCAACTGGAGGATGAACTGCTCGCGCAGGCCGGCCAACCCTGCCTGGGCGGTGAGCACTTCGTTGTCGGCGATGCCCTTCTCGAAGGCCTCTACTCGGCCGGCTTCGACGAGGGCCGCGCGGGTCGCGGCGTTCTTTTTGAGCGCTTCGAGCTGGCGCTCCTGGTTGCTGATCGAGGCCTGGGTGTTGAGGAGCTCGAAGTAGTCGACGGCGATGGAGACGAGGTACTGGCGTCGAAAGCGTTCGAAGGTTCGCGCCTCGTAGACGAGGTTGCGTTCGGCCTGAATGAGATCCTCGCGGGCGACGTTGCCGGCGCCGCGCAGGAGGGGGAGATTGCCGCCCAGCACGAGGCTGGAGGACTGGGTGTAGCGTGCACCGGCCACTTCGCGGAGTTGCTCGGTGGCGTTGAAGACCCAGGCGGCCTCGACGCTGCCGCCGTAGGGGAGGCGCTTGGTGAGGCGGAGGTTGTTGACGACGTTGACGGCGTTTGCGAAGCGGGCGTTGTCGCCTTGGCCGCTGAAGCCGAAGGAGGTGTCATTGAAGAGTCGGGGGCCCCAGAGGTGGCGTTCGATGAGGAGGGAGATGGCGGCGGAGATGTACTGCTCTTGGGCGCTGAGGAGTTCGCGTCCGGTGCGTTGGGACTGCTTGAGGGCCTCTTGGAGGGAGAGGGAGAGGGCCCCGGCGGGGGCGTTGCCGCTCCCGTCGCGCACGACGCCTTCATCGGTGGCGTATTGGCGGAGGCGTTCGGCGACATCGCGATTGGCGGCTGCAGAATCAAACCGGAGATCTTGCGCGAGCGGATTGGTCGAGGCGGGCTGGGTGCTGGTGGTTCCCTTGACCTCCCACTCGGCGCGGCGGGGTTCGCGCAATGGGGGAGCGGCCCCCGGGCTTCCGACGCGTTGTGAGCCTTCATTGATCAGACCCCGGACCTGATCGTCGACGGAGATCGGATCAGAGGCGCAGCCAGCCAGTAGAACCACTAGAGGACCAAGCAGGCTCCGCGCCAGCCGGTCTGCCCTCGACGACTTTCCCGCGGGGTCGAATTGCTTCAAGGTACCTTCCGTTGCGAAATGAAACCGAACAAAATATGAACATACGGTCTTTCTGAGCCCTTAGTCTACCGCAATTTCGCGTTTCTGTTGCTCAAAGGTGGCGTGAAGATTGCAGGTTGCCAACGTCGAACCTATTCTTCCCCTCTGGGCGGGGCACGATCAGACACCTATCGGGAACCAAACGGTTCTGCTCCCGCATCTGCCTTCGCCCACTTGGGAGCGTCAAGGCGCATGCCGTCAGTCACCAACGATGGACGCAGTTTCTTGGTCGATGGGCGCAGGGTATGGCTGGTCTCCGGCCGACTGCCTTACGCACGGTTGCCGCGCGAGACTTGGGCGGAGCGGATCCACCAAGCCAAACTCGCGGGGCTGAACACCATCGAGACACCGGTTTTCTGGAGTCGTCATGAGCCCAGGCCTGGGCGTTTTGACTTTTCTGGCGAGAACGACCTTCGTCATTTTGTGGACCTGGTGAGCAAGGCCGGGCTCTACTGCATTCTCGGACTGGGGCCGTACGTCGGATCGGGGTATGACATGGGTGGGCTGCCCCCGTGGCTGAGCGGGCAGACGTTGCGGACCGGCAACGGGCCATTCTTGGAAGCCTCGTCGCGATTTTTCAACGCGGTTGCGGATCAGATCAAGGGTTGGCAGATGACGGCGCCCGGCACGGGCGGGCCGATCATTCTGGTGCAGTGCGAATCGCACTGGACGTGCGGGAACGACGCGCTGGCCACGGCGTATTTGGGGGAGCTGACTCGGTACGTGCGCGAGGCGGGGCTGAGCGTTCCGATCATCAACTCGAACAACCTGTGGCAATCGATCGAGGGGCAGATCGACGGGTGGACGGGCGAGGGCTCGATGTTGGGGACGATGCGGCAGTTGGCGACCATCAACCCGGGCCAGCCGCGGGTGGTGATTGATTTGTCTTTTGCCCGCAAGGACGCGTGGGGCCAGGCGCCGGCGGCTCCGCCGGAGCCAGGGGTGGTGCTTCGGCGGCTGTGCGAGATCACGGCAGGTGGCGGGCAGTTCAACCTGACTTCGCTGTGCGGGGGGACCAACTTCGGGTTCTCCGGGGGCAAGCTGGGCTCGAGCGCCAATGACTTTGCAGCCGCGGCTGTGAGCGGGGGCTCGATGATTGATGAGGCTGGGCACGCCTCGCCGGCGTTGCTGGGGGTGCGCCGGATCGCGACCGCCGCCAGCCGTTTTGCGCGGGTCTTTGCGAACCTGGACCCGACCTACC
>JAKFUN010000254.1 GCA_021732675.1 Phycisphaerales bacterium | reverse complement strand
TCCGCAAACAGGCTCAGCCCGCGCCCAAGCAGCCCCACCCCGGCCCTGACCCGGCCATCGCGTTCCGCCCCCGCGGGCAGCCCGCGCGCGATCTCAAACAACCCCTGCGCGACACTCGCATAGTCCTCCAAAAACCCCGGGGTGTGCGCCCGGCCTTCGCGCCAGGTACGCATCAACTCCCCATCGGGCCCGACCATCTCGCGGAGCACCCAGTCCGCCGCTCGCTGAGCCGTCTGAAGCATGCCGGGCGCTTCAAGCTCGCGCGACGCGACCGCCAAAGCAGCGATCATCATTCCGTTCCAGCCTGCCAGCACCTTGTCGTCGCGCCGGGCCTGGGGGCGCTGCATCCGGGCCACGTACAACACCCGGTTGGTCGCTTCCAGCCACTCGATGAACGCCGGGGGCGAGGTCTCAAAGCCGGCCGCCAGCTTGTCCACCCGGGCGCTCAATCGCAGCACATTGACCGCCTCGCCCGGGTGGTGCGGGTCGCGAAAGTTGGGCCCCGCGTCCAGCCCATACACGCGGCTGACCTTCGCCCGCTCGGTCTCATCATCCAGAGCCGCAGCCAGCAACGCGGGCGTCCACACATAGTTCGCTCCCTCGCGTCCATCCACTTCTGCATCCTGCGCCGAATAAAACGCCCCCTCTGCCGAAGTCATCTCACGGGCCACATACGCCGCGATCTCCCTCGCACACCGGGCGTACTCCGCATCCCCGTAGTCGCGGGCCGCGCGGGCGTAGACCTCCAGCAGTTGGGCCTGGTCGTACAGCATTTTCTCAAAGTGGGGCACCGTCCAGGTCGCGTCCACGGCGTATCGATGAAACCCGCCCCCGACATGGTCGCGAATACCTCCGATCATGACTTTGTCCAGGCTGGTCCGGAGCGCGATGTCGATCGCATCCCCCGTCGAGTCATCCCCCGCCCGCGCCTTCACCTCTTGCAGCAACCGAAACAACGATGCCTGCGGAAACTTTGGCGCGGTTCCGAAACCCCCGTTCACACTGTCAAACATTCGCAGCACCCCCGACAGCCCATCCGCCACCTGGCGCTGGCCAAGCTCCTCGCCGGGGGTCGAAGCCGCCAGATGGTCCGCCACCCCCAGCGCCAACTGCTCGGCCTGCTTGACGACCCCGTCGCGCTGCTCCCTCCAGGCCTTGGCCATCGCGTCGAGCACCTTGGGAAACGTCGGGACCCCGGGCCTGGGCTGCAACGGGTAATAGGTCCCGCAGTAAAAGGGCCGAAGCCCTGCGGGCTCGACAAAGACTGACATGGGCCACCCCCCGTGCCCGTTCATGAGCACGGTCGCCGCCATGTACAGCTCGTCCACGTCCGGACGCTCCTCGCGATCGACCTTGACACAGACAAAGCCCGCGTTCATCTGAGCCGCGACGTCATGGTTCTCGAAACTCTCCCGCTCCATGACATGACACCAGTAGCACGTCGAGTAGCCGATCGACACAAACAGCGGCACATCCCGCCGCCGTGCCTCCTCGATCGCTCCGGGCCCCCAAGGCCACCACTCCACCGGGTTGTGCGCGTGCTGCAGCAGGTAGGGGCTGGTGGAACCGGTGAGGCGATTGGGCTGGCTCATGCCCTCACTCTAAGCCCAAACCCCCGTAGACTCGACCATGGGCCGACGCGTCTTGATGCTCGTAAATCCTGCCAAGCCCGCCGCCGCTGATGCCGCAGCCTCGGCCCGCCTTCTCATCGAGCGTTTCGGCACTCTGCTGGGCCAGTTCGACGCCGACAACTCCCCGCTCCCCCCTCAAGCCTCCGACGCCGATCTCATCGTCGTCTTCGGGGGCGATGGCACCCTCCTCAGCCAGTGCCGCCGCTGCGTCGGGCTCCACGCCCCTTTGCTAGGCGTCAACCTGGGCCGCCTTGGCTTCCTCGCCGAGTTCGACGTCGCCCACCTGAAGGACGCAGCCCCCACCATCTTCGGCGATGGCCCCCTGCGCACCGAGGTCCTCAACTTCATCAAGGTCGAGGTCTTCTCCAAGGACGCCCCCACCCCGCGCTTCTCGGGCATCGCCCTCAATGACGCGGTCGTCACCGCCGGGCCCCCCTTTCGCGTCATCGCCCTCTCCATCTCCATCGACGGGCACGAGGGCCCCAGCATGCGGGGCGACGGCCTCATCGTCAGCACCTCGCTGGGCTCCACCGCCTACAACCTCTCGGCAGGCGGGCCCATCATGAGCCCACGCGTCGACGCCCTGGCCATCACCCCCATCGCGCCGCAGTCCCTCTCCTTTCGCCCCGTCGTCGTCGCGGGCGATAGCCGCGTCGAAATCCTCGTCGACAAGGCCAATCGCGAAGGTGCCCCCCTTGGCACCACCCTCGTCCTCGACGGCCAAACCATGGCGGCTATCGAGCCCAAGGACCACATCCTCATCACCCGAAATCACACCAACATCCGTCTCGTGCAAAACGCCAAAACCGGCTACTGGTCGCGACTCATCGGCAAGCTCCAGTGGGCCGCCTCCCCCCGCATGGAGGCCTGATCAACACCCCGGGGCCTTGGCCGACCGCTGCGCCCTGCCCCGTCCCCACTTCGCAGGCTCGCTACTTCGCAACTCGAACGCTTCTATTCTTCCGGGTGCGCCGCGCCTTCTCCCTCATCGAGCTCCTCGTCGTTATCGCCATCATCGCGGCTCTTCTTTCCATCCTCCTCCCCGCCCTACCCAAAGCCCGCGAAAACGCCCGCGCCGCCATCTGCCTCTCCAACCTCCGCGCCTGCTAGACCACCCTCGCCGCCTACGCCATCGACGCCAAAGGCCGCGGCCCCGCCCTGGGCTATCCCTACGGCACCCTCCCCAACTGGCGCCTCGCCATCCAGTCCTCCGCCGGCCTCTCCGGCTCCACCGGCTCCGAGCTCTACGCCCAGCGCTCGGTGCTCGTCTGCCCCAGCGCCCGGGCGCTCTTCAGCCCCGCCCTGACCCGCACCTACGCCGCCAACGTCACCGGGCACGCCGGCCTCCCCGCCGACCCCGACAACTACGACACCCAGCCCGTCCACTTGCGCGTGGATCTCATCCCCTTCCCCGCCTCCACCCCGGTGCTGGTCGACGCCCAGCCCGACCCCGCAGACCCGCTGACCCGCTGCTGGAGCGTGCTCGACTTTCGCCAGAATGACCACGTGGCCGAGCGCCTTGGGACCTATCACGCGTCGCGCCGCTTCCAAGCCGCGATGTTCGACACCAGCGCCAAAGCGTGCGACAACGTCGACCCGGCCTGGGCGACGCCCCTGCCCTAATCCGGCCCGATTTCCACGCAATAAGCCCGCGCGATGCTCAGCGCCCCGCAGCCGCCCGGTCGAGCAGTTGCCCCACGCGATACACGCGATACGCCTCATTGGAAAAAACCGTCGGGGTTTCCATGGTTGACACACTCGGGCGCTCGCGAGGGCCCAGGGCTTCCTGAGTCAAACCCGCCGCCGAAAGATCAACCGCCAAGATTCCCGGGCGGTAAGCCTCGGAACTGTCGGCGTTCAGAATCGACTGCACGTCCCCGAGATAAAACACCGTCCCCGCCGGAATGTCTGCCCGCAGCACGCCCTGCTTGACCGGGGTGTACTCAGACCGACTAAAGACCGCGACGATCCCATTGTCGATGCGGACAAACCTCTGCCCGCCCCCAAACAGCCGCAGGTTCCCGTCTACCCGGTACACCCGGTCAAAATCCACCGGCTGGCGGGGGTCCCGTTGCTGCACCCGCAAGCTGTTGGACAAAGGCGACACGTCATCAAACTGCTCTTCCACCAGTCGCAAACCCGGCTGCCCCGGCTGGGCAGTCGTGACCC
>JAKFUN010000164.1 GCA_021732675.1 Phycisphaerales bacterium | reverse complement strand
ACCGCCACCACCGCGATAGCCACCGCCACCACCACCACCGCTGCCGCCACCGCCGCCGCCGCCGCTGCGTTCTTCGCGCGGGCGGGCTTCGTTGACGGACAGGGCGCGTCCACCCATCGAGTAGCCGTTGAGCTTCTCGATGGCGGCCATCGCCTCGTCATCGTTGCTCATCTCGATGAACCCGAAGCCCTTGGAGCGACCCGTCTCGCGATCCATGACCACGCTGGCGCGAGTGACTTCGCCGTGTTCGCTGAAAATGGTCCGGAGCTCTTCATCCGTCGCCGAATAGGGCAGGTTGCCGACATAAATGTTCTTCATCGCGATTGTCATCCCTACGTGCTGTCTATCGGGGCCCGACACATGCCATTCCCCTCGATCAGGAGAGCATATCCGATCCGGGGGGACAAACACAATTAATCTCCAATTACGAGGTGCGGGTTCCCCGGGGTTTCTACCCGCCAACAATCTCACATGTCCACCCTGGCCCCACCCCGTTCGCCCTCGGTTGTCGAGATTCGCCGCCAGTTTCCGGCGTTGGGCTCCGACGTCGTGTTTCTGGATAATGCCGGTGGAAGTCAGCTTCCCCGGTGCGTGATCGATGCCGTTACTGCGTATCTGGAAAAGTCTTACGCTCAGAGTGGTGGGAGCTACGCCCCTAGCCTGCGAGCTGCGGCCAACCTCAAAGCCGCTCACGACCTCGTCAAGCTTTTTCTGAACGTCCCGGCTGGTGGCGAGGTCATCCTGGCTCAATCCACCACCGCGCTTTGCCATCTGGTGGCTAACGCCTACGCGGATGCAAGGGCCGAGGGGGTGGCTTCTGCTCGCGATGAGATCATCGTCGCCAGCGCCGGGCACGAGGCCAATGTCGGTCCCTGGGCGCGTCTGGCCCATCGCGGGTTCAAGGTCACACTGTGGCCCACCGAAAAGCACGCCGATGGGCAATGGCGTCCGAGCATGGCGACGCTGGCCAAACTGGTCTCGCATCGCACGCGCCTGGTGGCGATGCCGCAGGTGTCGAACATTCTCGGCGAGATCTGGGATGTCGCTCAGGCGGCCCGCATCGCGCACGCCGCCGGGGCGAAGATCATTGTCGATGGCGTGGCCTTTGCGCCGCATGCCGCCCCTGACATGGCGGCCATCGGCTGCGACTGGTACGTCTACAGCACCTACAAAGTCTTTGGCCCTCACATGGCCGCCCTCGGCGGCACGCGCGAGGCCTTCGCCGAACTCACCGGCCCGAATCACTTCTTTATCCCGCGCGACACGCTCCCCAACAAGTTCGAGCTGGGGGGCTGCTCGCACGAGGGGTGCGCGGCCATCAACGCCCTCACGCCTTACGCCGCGTTCCTGGCGGGAGAAGATGCGAGCACGCCGCCCAGCAGGGGACTGTTTGAGAGGGCCTTCGGCGTGGTGCGAGAACTGGAAGCCGGGCTGCTCGCGCGGCTGCTGGAGTACCTGGCCTCCAAGCCCCACGTGCGCCTCGTCGGCCCGGGCCCGGGGTCACACAGCCGTGTCTGCACCGTCGCCTTTGTGCACGCCTCACGCCGGTCGGGGGAGATCGCGACCGAGGCCAACGCCCAGGGGCTGGGCATCCGCTACGGCCACTTCTACTCCAAGCGATTGATCGACGAACTCACGCCCGAGTTCGGCCTGCTGCCGGATCAGGGCGTGGTGCGGGTGAGTTTGCAGCATTACAACTCGGTGGAGGAGTTGGACCGCCTGTTTGCGTACTTCGATCAGGCGCTGTGAGGCGGAGAGGTTTGTGGGCCAAAGGGTCGAACCTGGGCTCGAAGTCGGCTTGATCGTCGCGCGGTGCGACGACCACTTCGTGGTCGAAGAAAACTCAAGGAGCGTCTTCCGGGGGTAGCTCGAAGACTCGCAACCCCCGGCTACTAACGGCCAGCCCTTCGGGCTGAAGAGGCAAGCCTGGTCAGTCGGTCGTCAAATCTTACTCGACCACTCGACCACTTGACCACTTGACCACTTTGCCACTTCCGCTCCCGCTACTTCAACAACCGCTCCAAATAGTGAATGTCGACCCCGCCACGGCGGAAGTCGGTGTTTTCCACCAGGCGCTGGTGCAGCGGAATGGTCGTCTTGATGGGCCCGACGTGGAACTCGCGCAGGGCCCGGGCCGCCCGGTCCAGGCATTGCTCGCGTGTGTCGGCGTGCACAATCAACTTGCCGATCATGCTGTCGTAGTTTGAGGGGACGACGTACCCGGGCACCACGTGGCTATCGAGGCGCACGCCCGGCCCGCCCGGGGTCTCCCATTTGTCGATTTTGCCCGCGCTGGGGCGGAAGCCATGCGCCGGGTCTTCGGCACAAATGCGGCATTCCATCGCGTGCCCGTTGATCTTGATGTCCTTCTGCTTATAGGGAATCTTCTCGCCCGATGCGATCAAAATCGACATCTTGACGATGTCCACGCCCGTGATCATCTCCGTCACCGGGTGCTCGACCTGCACGCGGGTGTTGACCTCCAGCATGTAGAAGTCGCCCTTGTCGTCGAGCAAAAACTCGCAGGTGGCGGCTCCGGCGTACTTGGCGTTGACGATCATCTTGGCCGCGGATTCGCAGACCTTTTCCAATCGCTTGCGATCAATGTTCGGGGCCGGGGCTTCCTCGATCACCTTCTGATGGCGGCGTTGCAGCGAGCAATCCCGCTCCCACAGATAAATCGCGTTGCCGTGCTTGTCGCCCAGCATTTGGATTTCGACATGCCGCGCGTGCTCGAGGTACTTCTCGATGAAGACCGCGCCGTTGCCGAAGGCGGCCATGGCCTCCTGGCTCGCCACGCGCAACTGGCTGCGCAGGGTGCCTTCGTTGTGACAGACCTTCATGCCGCGCCCGCCGCCACCGGCGGAGGCCTTGATGATGACCGGGTAGCCGATCTTCGCGGCCACCTTCACCGCTTCTTCTTCGTCCTCGATCGCGTTTTCTGAACCCGGGAAGACCGGCACGCCATTGGCCTTGGCGGTCTTCTTGCAGTCCACTTTGTCGCCCAGCATCTGCATGGCCTCGGGCGATGGGCCAATGAACTCGATCTTGCAATCGCGGCACGCCTGCGAGAAGTCGGGGCGTTCGGAGAGGAAGCCGTAGCCGGGGTGGATGGCATCCACGTCGGCGATTTCGGCGGCCGCGATGAGCCGGGCGATGTTGAGGTAGCTCTCCTTGGCCGGGCCGGGGCCGATGCAGATGGCCCGGTCCGCGAGCTTGAGATACGGGGCATCTTTGTCGGCGGTGGAATAGACGCAGACCGACTCGATCCCCATCTCGCGGCAGGCCCGCATGATGCGAAGAGCAATCTCACCACGATTCGCGATTAGCACACGCTTGAACATTCGGGAGTCCTGGGGACGCGGAGGGGAAATGTACCACAGAGGCACAGAGACACAGAGAAGAAAAAACTGGGAGAGGAAGAGAGACAGGCGAGATCGGAAAAGCAAAACTGGATGCCGCGATGCCTCATGCCTGGATGCCTTCTTCTATCTTCAACGCTTGCGGCCTAGATCACGCCTTGATCGCGAACAGTTTTTGACCGAACTCGACCGCTTGGCCGTTTTTCACCAGGATTTGTTCGACCACACCCGCCTTTTCCGCCTTGATTTCGTTGAAGACTTTCATGGCCTCGATGAGGCACACCACCGTGTCCGGGGTGACGGTCTGGCCGATTTTCACGAACATGGCGGCATCCGGGTTCGGGGCCAGGTAGCAGGTGCCCACCATCGGGCTTTCGATGGCCAGGCCAGGCACCACTGGCGCCACCGGGGCGCTGGCCTGGGCGACGGGGGCCATCGCGGGGGCGGCCGC
>JAKFUN010000098.1 GCA_021732675.1 Phycisphaerales bacterium | reverse complement strand
CCCTTGGCTTGGTCGTAGCCGCCGAGGCCGGTGGCGAGGGCGGGAAGCCTGGGGGCGGCGAAGGCTGGGCTGGCGACGGCCGCGGCCCCCAACGCGCCCATCCCCGCCAGCACGCTGCGACGATTCATCTCTTTGGTCATGATCAGGCTCCTTTCCTGAAGTGGTTTCTCGCGAAGTGATCCACGCACAGGGTAGTTCGCCAGTGGCAGCGCGGCGGCGTCGTGACGTGGCGCCCGTGGTCGCGGAGTGAAGTCTGCACATTTGCAAAGGCCCGCGGGGCCGCACGTCGCGAACCTGGGGCGGGAGAACCAGGAAGCGGAGTCGGCCGGGGCGAATCGAGCCGCGAAGCGGCAGAACAGCCCGAAGATGACAGGGGCTCGTCCACATGCCCCCGCGACTTCAGACGGGCTCCGTGCTTGTCGCGTACCTTCGGTGCTCGGGGCGTTCGGGCGTTCATTCCAGGGGCTCGCGCCCCAGGCTCGGCGCGGGTGGCGCGCTGCGGCTTGAATGAGCGGTAGACAAGCGTGGGCTTGGCGCGAAAGCCCGAAGACGAGTTTGACTCCTCCTGGGCTGTTTGTTTGCTCGGAGCGGTTTGCCGTGTGGGCCGCCCCGGCTTGCGCCGGGGGCTTCATGAAAGCCGGAATGAAAAACCCCCGCCTTGCGGCGGGGGTTCTGAAAGTCATGTGAACCTGTCGTGGCTTAGGCCTGTTCGCCGACCTGCCAGCGATAGAACCCGACGATCTGGGCGTCTTTGCCCACGACGTCCTTGACTTTGATGGTGGGGTCCATGATGAAGGGCTGTTCGAGGAGGGCGATTTCTTCGAAGAACTTGCGCATGCCGCCTTCGACCATTTTTTCTGCGATTTCCTTGGGCTTGCCGGATTCCATGGCCTGTTCGATGCGGAAGCGACGTTCCTTCTCGACGATGTTGGCGGGGACGTCGTTGGCGGAGACGCCCTGGGGGCGGGGAACTGCGGCGGTGATGTGCATGCAGACCTTGCGGAGGGTCTCGTCGCTGATGGAGCCGGTGGCCTGGACGAGCACGCCGGTCTTGCCGTCGTGGTGGACGTAGCTGCCGAAGGAGCCCGACCCGGGGTCTTGGACGATCTTGTGGGCCCGGGCGATGCTGGCATTCTCGCCCGTGGAGATGCGGACATCGTCGATGAGCTTCTGCATTTCGGGGGTGGAGGCGACGGCCCCTGCGTGGGCGTTGATCGCCAGTTTGGCGATGGCTTCGCAGGCGTGGATGAACTTGTCGTTCTTGGCGGTGAAGTCGGTTTCGGTGCGGATCTCGACGATGGTGGCGGCTTCGCTGGTCTTGGCGATGGCCACGCGGCCTTCGCCGGCCGTGCGGTCCATCTTGGTTTCCATCTTGCCCTTGAGCTGCTTGCGGAGCAGTTCTTCGGCCTTGTCGACATCGCCTCCGGCCTCGCCCAGGGCGGCCTTGCAGGCCATCATGGGCAGGCCGGTACGGTTGCGAAGGTTCATCACGTCTTTGGAGTTGATCTCTGCCATGGATTGCTCGCTGTGTGGTAGGTCGGCGCTGCGAGCCGACCTGGTGTACTGGGTGGGTCGGCTCTTTGAGCCGACGTCAGGCGATCAGAATGTCGGCTCGGGGAGCCGACGCACCAAAACCGGACTTACGACTGCACGCCCAGCGGTGGGGTGGTCGGGGTACGCTGGGGCTCGCCCCCTTCGGCTGGGCCGGTCGCGTCATCTGACCGGAACTGGGCGCGGCGGCTGCGACGGGCGGGCTGCTGGGCATCGCCTTGGCCTTCGCCACCTTGACCCCCGGCCATCGGGGCGTCGGTCGCCTGGCGAGCCTCGCGACCCTTGGCGACGGCCAAGCAGAGCTCGCGGATGACGACGTCGATGGAGCGCATGCTGTCGTCGTTGCCGGGGATGGGGATGTCAGCGAACTCGGGGTCGCCGTCAGTGTCGATGAGGCAGATGGTGGGGATGCCCAGCTTGCGGGCTTCCTTCAGCGCCGTGATTTCGCTCTTGACGTCGATGACCACCAGCGCGCCCGGCAGCTTCTCCATGTGGCGCACGCCCTCGAGGTTGCGGCTGATCTTGCGCTTCTCGCGCTTGAGCTGGCTTTCCATCTTCTTGGAGTAGCTGGCGAAGTTGTCGCCCTTTTCGATGGTTTCGAGTTCGTCGAGGCGCTTCAGGCGCAGGCGAATGGTGCGGAAGTTGGTGAGGGTGCCGCCCAGCCAGCGTTCGGTGACGAAGTGCATCTTGACGTCGGGCACGCGGGTCTGGAGGACGTTCTTGGCCTGGCGCTTGGTGCCGACGAAGCAGACGTCTTTGCCCTCGGAGACGATTTTGGTGATGAACTTCTGGGCGAGGAGGAGGCCTTTGATGGTCTCCTTGATGTCGATGATGTGGATCCCGTTGCGCTTGCCGTAGATGTAGGGGCCCATCTTGGGGTTCCACCCGGAGGCCCGCTGGCCGAAGTGAACGCCCGACTCGACGAGATCTTGAACCAGTGTATTCGCCATGAAACAACTGCCTTTCGTGCAGCGACACCAGCGTGCATGAATCGGTCGCGGACGGCGTTGCGAACGCCGACCACGCATCCACGCCCAGGGGCGCTTCGAGTGTGGGGATCGTTCTTGTGGAACCGATCATCCCCCGAGACATCTTTATTGAACGGCACCGAAACCCACTCGTCGCGCCGAAGCGCGACATCCGACCCGAACCAGAAACTTGCACCGGCGCCGACAGCCCCGCCCGATTCGCGGTTCTGCCCGCAAGGATAGGCTCTTCCCGACGCGTGCGGCAACCCTATTTCTTCCCCCGAGTCTCCGATATGTCTGCCTGCAAGTTCATCATCTGTTTGCTCGCCTTCCTCCCGTTGGTCGCGGCGGCTCAGACGACCCCGACCGTGCCACAGCCCCCTCCGGGGGCCGTCAAGTTCCGAATCGCGACGGTTGATCTCGGTGATCTGCGAACCCAAGAGCTGCTTGAGAAGGACTCGCCCCGGCTGAGGGAATTGGCCCGGGCTATCCAGAGGATCCGGCCGCAAGTCCTTCTTTTGAGCGGCCTTACGTTCGACATGCTCGGCACGCCGGGCTTCGATGGCACGGAGCCGGCGGGCAGCAACGCCAAGCGCTTTGTGGAGAAGTACTTACAGATTCCTCAGGCCCCTCAGCTTGCGGGGCTGCGCTACCGGATCTTTGTCGATCAGCCCAATCGGGGTGTCCCGAGCGGACTGGACCTGAACCAGGATGGAAAGGTTGCCACGGAGTTTCCCCTGGCTCCGGCAACCCAAGAACAAATATTGGAGTTGGCTGAGTATTCAGCGGATTGCTGGGCACCGGGGGATTTGCCTGGTCAGGGGGGGATGGCCCTGCTGGTGGACGAACGCCTCGAGATTCGCGCGAAGGAGATACGAACGTTTCGGAAGGTTCCTTGGAGTTATATGGAGGCGGCGTTCTTGCCCGTGAGGGACGACGGCACGCCGCTGCTGTCGAAAGAGCAGATGGAGGTGGCGCGGTTGAGCAGTGCGGGACACTGGTGTGTGCCGGTGGCGCTGCCCAACAAGAGCGTCGTCCATTTTCTGTGCAGCAATCCCACCCGGCCGGAAAAGAGTGGGAGCAACGCGTCGCGGCGGAATCATGATGAGATCCGGTTTTGGGCGGACTTTGTGGATGAGGCGCCGTGGATCGTGGACGACGACGGGCTGGAGGGGGGGCTTCGGCGGGGTTTGACGTTTGTGATTCTGGGAAACCTGAACGCGGACCCGACCCGGGGGGAGAAGTATCGCGACCCGATCAACACGGTGCTGGCGGCGACGCGGAAGATCAATCTG
>JAKFUN010000210.1 GCA_021732675.1 Phycisphaerales bacterium | reverse complement strand
GCCCCCTGCTGCTCGTCGCGCAGCTTGGCGCCACGCTGACCCAACCGCTCCGCCTGCTCGCGCAGCGACTCGGCCCGGCGCGATTCCCCCTGAATGTTGGCCAGAAGCTGATTGCGCTCGCGCTCGATCCTTTGAGCGGCGTTCTGCTTGGCGCTCGCCGCCTGCCGCCGCTCTGCCACCGCCTCGGTCGCCTGGGTTCGCGCCTGCGTCGCTGTCGAAAGCCGTCGCTCAGAGTCTGCCAGCTTCTGTTGCAGCCCTTGCAACGTTTCACTCTGTTCCGCCAGCGCCGCCTCAGTCTCGGCCTTCTTCGTGTCCAACTCGGTCAAGCGCGTGCTGTCCACCTCGCGTTGGCGCTTCGCGTCTTCCAGCGAACGCTCCAGCATTCCCTTTCGCTGAGTCGCCTGCTCCAATGCATGGGTTGCCTGTGTTCGGGCTTGCTCTCGCTCGCGCAGCGCGTGCGATGCCTCGCCCCGGGCACGTTCAAAATCCCCCAGCGCCAGCTCCGATTCACCCAACGCCGTCCCCGCCGCGTCGCGATCCGTCTGCAGCAGAGTCTGGCGGCTCGTCAACCCCCCCAGCCGTCCCGCCAGATCGTCATACTGCTCAAAGGCCAACGCCAGCCGCCACGCCTTGAACTCCTGGTCCAGTTCCACAAACTTCCGGGCCTTGGCCGCCTGACCCCGTACCAGTCGCAAACGCCGATCCGTGCTCTCCAGTTGCTCACGCGAGGTCTTCAGATTCGCCTCGGTCCGCTCCAGCTTGCGCTGCGCCTCGGTCCGCCTCTGCTTGTACTTCGCGATCCCCGCCGCTTCCTCAAAGATCGTCCGGCGCTCCTGCGGGCTCGCCAAAAGCATCGCATCGACCTTCCCCTGCTCGATGATCGAATACGCGTCCGCGCCCACCCCCGTGTCCATGAACATCTCGCGGATGTCTTTCAGCCGCGCCACCCGCCCGTTCACCAGATACTCGCTCTCCCCATCGCGATACAACCGGCGCTCAATCTCCACGATGTCCGTGTCCATCGGAAGCCCGCGACGCGGGCGTGCCCGCTCCGCGGGTGCCGGCGGGAGAGGCGTCCCGCCTGCCCCTTCCTGCCCTACCTCATGTTGTGCCACGGGCGTCCCGCCTGTGTCTTCCATGCCTTCAACGCTCGGCGGGTCGGTCTGCGCCGATCCTTCGGCTCGCGCCGGGGGCTCCATCGTGCTCTTTCCCCCGCCTCCCGGCGGGGCCTCGGTCAGCGGGTTGTCAAAAGTCAGCTTCACGCTCGCCAGCCCCGATGGCTTCCGCCCCGCCGACCCGGCAAAGATCACGTCGATCATCTCGGTCCCGCGCAGGCTCTTGCTGCTGCGCTCACCCAAGACCCACTTGATCGCGTCGACCACGTTGCTCTTGCCGCACCCATTGGGGCCCACAATCCCCGTCACGGCGTCGTCAAACGTGAACTCGGTCGTGTCGGCGAAGCTCTTGAACCCGCTGAGTGTCAGTTTGAGAAGACGCATGCAACCTCCGTGTCGCCACGCCGGGCAGGGCGTTCTTTGCCCTCACCCAGCTGCGGCTTCCCTGCCGCTGGTGCGTTCGTCTTTGTGCCTTGAAACCCGCGCCCAAGACGCCGACCGCAACCTCAGAATATCGGCCAACCCCTCGCCAAGGCCGCAGGAGCCCCGCAAGCCTGTCGGTTCCGAATGCTGCCGCTGACTTTCGCCAGGGCGAACCAAAGCGCGAACCAAATCGCTTCTATTCCTTCTTCACCGGCTGCCCCGGCACCGGCGGCTTGATCGGAACAATGGTGGGGGTCTGCACCGGTTTCTCAGTTTGAAACACCGTCGGCGTGCGGCTCACCACCACCGGTTCCTCATCCGCAGTTTCGGGGCGATCCACCTGCCCCCGCGAGCTGGACGCCGCCAGCAACTGCCCCTGCAGCCGATCCTGCTCAGTGGCAAACGCCGCCCGCACCGCTGACCCATTGGCCATCGCGTTGAGCACGCCCACCACGTCCGAGTAGCTCATGTTCAGGCCCGGGCGCGGGTCCTCCGGCGTGGTCTTTCTGGCCAGAAAGCGCAGAAAGTCCGGCAGGTTGGTGGGCGCCGTCAGGTTCGCCGGCGCCACCTGCCCCGGCGCCCGATACAGCACCCGCACCACCCCCTTCCCCTCCGGCGTCTGCTGCGAATCCAGCATGAACCGGTCGTCCCACATCGAGACGATCACCGGCTGGCGGATCGCTTGATCCGTCCCAAAGAGCACTACGCGCGGGGCCCCCTGCTGGGTGATGTAAATCAATGGCTCGCCGAACGGGACCACATCAATGAAGAACTTGTCTTCCGCAGGAATCCGCGTGATTCCTTGCACGCTCCGCCCCGGAAACGCCTGCTTCGAGAGCTGCTCCAGCCGCGTGGGCGACACCCGCTGCAAGTCGGGGTTGTTCTCCAGCCACGACTTGTACTTGGCAAGCTGGTCCCGCACCGCCCGCTTGGCGAGGGCTTCATACGCAGCCGTCCGCACCGTCAGTGAACTCTCCGCCGCCAACTCCCGCAGCGCCACGTCCACCGTCGGGCCCCCGTCCAGTTCACCAAGGAACGTAATCGCCTGCGTACGCACCGACCCCGCCCCCTGCTGTGCTACCTGCTTGAGCGAGGCCGCTGCCAAGGCGTCATCCAGCCGCGCCCCGGCCTTGAGCGCCGCCATTCGCGGGCCCAGCTCGGGATACTCATACAACTCGCGAATAAATGGCAACGACTTCTGCCCGATCGCCTCAAAGCACCAGGAGATGTCCTCTGCCAAGGCAGGCTCGGCCTTCAGGCTTTCCACCAGACGCCTCGAGTTCTCCTCAGCCTGCGAGCCATCGATCTGCAGATGCCTCACCAGCTCCAGAAACTCACCCGGCGACTCGCGATACCTCCGCGGCACCCGCAGATCTATCTGACTATCCGAACGCCCTTTGGCGATCTCACCCGGGTCGCCAGCGCCAATCGGAAACCTCCCGTTGATCGCCGCGGCGATCGCCCGCACCCGCGCATGGCTGCTGTTGTCCATGATCATCACAATCGGCAAGGGCTCCGTCATCTGCCCCCCGTCGAGAATTCTCCCGACGTTTGACGTCACCCCTTCCGTCTCTTTGCCCCGCTGCGAGAAGGGGTTGATAAAGATGGGCCCCCGCGCCACCGCCAACCGCCGCGCCTGAGTCCCGCCGAAAACCGTCGGGTCGCCGATCCGCAAGTCGGTCGTCCAGAGCGTGCCCCCCTCCAGGCTGCTGGCGTTCAACGCCCGCACCGAGACATCAAACGAAGCGTTCGCCGGAGCCCCGGTCGGCACCGCCGCCTGCACGATGACCACTGCCACGTTCTTGTCCTGCAAAATCTCGTGGGGGGTCTTGCCCGCCAGGGGTGTTCCCGCCGGGCTCGTTGCCCGGCCGATCCCCTTCAGCCCCATTTCTCGCTCCATCGTCGCCCCGACGTTCTCGGGGAGCACATCCCCTCCGGTGCCGTTGAGCCCGACCACCAACCCCAGCCCCGAGATCACCTGCGGCTCAATCCCCCGGATCGCCACCTCCGCTCCCACCGTCCCGCGCAATGCCGGGGAGATGTCGCGGATGACCGTGGGCTTCACCGGGGTGGGCTTGGGGCCATCCGCGCAACCACCAGCACCCAGGGCCGCCACCAGAGCCGACATGAACCACCACGCCCGCCGCGATTGCGCAAGCTGCTTCAACTGCATAGGTCACTCCAAGGGGCGAGACCGTTCAAATTGAACGGCACGCCGCAATCACGCACTGTACGAAAGCCGCAGTGGATGTGCTGCAAACTTCGGCTGTCAACCCTAACCACCCTTCCACCACCCCCC
>JAKFUN010000041.1 GCA_021732675.1 Phycisphaerales bacterium | reverse complement strand
GAACCCGCCGAGTGGACAACCTCAGGAAGTCGAGACGATGCCGCCGGCGTTGTCGATTGTCGCGTTGGATGACGACGCGGATTTTCGGCAGTACATCGCGGGGGTGTTGGAGACGGACGGGCACGACGTGCGGACGGTGGCGACGGGGGAGGATTTTGTGGCGGCATGCCAGCAGCGCTTGCCCGAACTGGTGCTGCTGGACATGAAAATGGGTCACGACAGCGGGGCCTCGGTGCTGGAGGACCTGCGCAAGCGCTGGCCCAAGCTGGCGGTGATCATCGTGACGGGGTACCCGACCCTGGACAGCATGCGCCAGACCTTCAAGCAGGACGTGTTTGACTATCTGGCCAAGCCTTTTTCGATTTTGGAGCTGCGCAGGTCGTTGGCGCAGGCGGCGTCGAGCTTGAACCTTGGGCAGCGCCCGCAAGACATGTTGCGGCTGGAGCTTGGGCGGCAGATCCGGCTGGCGCGGACGGACAAAGGGCTTACGCTCAAGGAGTTGTCGGAGATCTCGGGGGTAAGCGTCAGCCAGCTCAGCTCGATCGAGCGCGGGGCGCACCTGCCGAGCCTGGAGTCGCTGGTGGCGATCGCGACGGCGCTGCAGCAGGCCCCCTCGGCGTGGCTGAAGAGCGCGGGGTTGTAGCGGGTGGGGCTTTGCGCGCAGTTGGCCTATGTTTGGGGAGCGTGCAGCAGGAGATGCCAGACAACTCCACTCTGCCGTCGGTGCTTTTCACGGCGTTTGAACCCAGCGGCGATGACCATGCCTCTGCGGTGATCGCCGAGTTGCGTCGTCGGCACCCCAAGCTTCCCATGTTCGCGTGGGGCGGGCGCCACATGGCCCGAGCCGGGGCGACCATTGTCGAGCACACCGGCGACGACGCGGTGATGGGGATGCCCGGGCTTCAGAAGATCATGGAGCACAAGCGGATCAATCAGCGGATTGATGCGTGGTTGGGCCAGCACAAGATGGCGCTGCATGTGCCGGTGGATTCGCCCGCGGCGAATACACCGATCTGCGAGATCGCGCGGCGGCACGGCGTGCGGGTGGTGCACCTGGTAGCCCCGCAGATCTGGGCGTGGGGGAGGTGGCGGATCGGGCGTTTGCGCCGGCTCACCGACCTGGTGTTGTGCATGTTGCCCTTCGAGACGGGGTTCTTTACGAAGCGCCGGGTGCCGGCAAAGTTCATCGGGCATTTCTTGTTTGACAAGGCGTTGGACTTGGAAGCGCTGGACCGGCGGGTGGCCGCCCTGCCCGATGGGCCGGTGCGGATCGCGATGATGCCGGGAAGTCGCCCGGATGAGCTGAAGTGTCATTTTCCGACGCTGCTCGGGGCGTTTCGGATGATTCGCCAGACCCACCCGGAGGCGGTGGGGGTCGTGGCGGCGACGTCGGACAGCGTGAGCGACCTGCTTCGGCAAATGGCGGCGGAGGATGGGGGCTGGCCCGAGGGGTTGAGTATTTTGGTGCGGGACACGGACACCGTGATTCGCTGGTGTACCTTGGCGCTGGTGAAGAGCGGGACGGTGACGTTGCAGGTTGCCAAGCAACGCCGCCCGATGGTGGTCTTCTATCAGAAGACCAATCCGGGGTTCTTCGTGGCGGCCAAGTTCATCGTGGCGACCAAGGTCTTTTCGCTGCCCAATGTGCTGGCGGGCAAGCGGATCGTGCCGGAGTTGATCCCTTACTTTGGCGGGCCCAAGGCGCTGGTGCGCGAGGCGGAGAGGCTGATTCGCGATCCCGCGGAAGTGGCGGGGCAACGGGAGGAGATTGAGAAGGTGCTGGCGACCTTCGCGGGGATCAACGCCGCGGGGCGGGCGGCAGATGCGATCGAGGAAGTGCTGGGGCTTTCGAAGCCAGCGGGGGCTAGCGCACCGGGCTGATTTCGATGAGCGACAGCGTGCACCACTGATTCCCGATTCGGTCGGGGATTTCAAAGCTCGTGGTTTCGGGGCTGCGCAGGGGCAGGCCTTGGTCGATGGCGCGAGCCGCGGCGATCCGCAGGTCGTGGTTGGCCGTCTCCTGGTCATGGGTGAAGAGGACCACGAGGAGGGCGCCTCGCTCAATCAGGGCTTCCTGGGCGAGTTTGGCGAGGTCGTCGGTGTGGGCGCGGGTGATCTCAGAGGAGTAGGCGCGGTTGGGGCCGGGCACGCCTTGGGTGTAGGTGCTCTGCCCGACGCTCTTGATCTCGATCCAGTAGGCGTCGCGCGAGCCGATGGCGTTGGGTTCCGGAAGTTCGCGCAGGTGGGCGAAAAGGGTCGCGGACTTGGCATCGGCTTGGACGAGCTCTTCCACCGGGTCGCGGAGCTTGAGGCCCGGGCGGGGGAGGATCACGAGGTCGCAGCGGCTGCGTTCGTGCCTTTGGGGGCGACGGGAGACCACACCGGGGTAGGGGTGTTCGCGAAGCACCCCCAGGCCGGAGTCGCGCAGTCCCGAAGCCAGAAACGGATGAAGCTGAACTTCGCCAAGTGCGTCAATCCCGTGGACGGCCTGCTCGCGGCGGAGAGCGGCATCGGCGCGGCGGAGCCCGTGGGCCGCGCTGGCGAGCAACTCGGACGCGCTCCAGATGTGGGTGAGTTCGGGCATCAGGTTGAGGGGTCAAGGGACCCGACAACGCTAGCCGTCTTGGGCGAGGCTGAATAGACCGAGGCACCGAGGGCCGGGATGATAATTGCGAGCGATTCGCGGGCGGAGGCAAACGCGGCGGCCCGCGAGCGCCGGAACATGGCGCGCAATGCCCACGGGAGAGGCACGATCGACAACGGCAGGTACCACATCCAGGTTTGGTAGTCGTAGGTGCTGAAGTAGGTCCGGAGCATGGAGTCAGTCAGCCAGACCCCCGGCCAGATGGAGAGCAGCGTCAGGATGCCGAAGATGGCGGGAAGCTTGGGGAGCATGCGCAGCCGGAGCGAGATCCGCAGGGTCGGGCCCACTTGGCGAGCGACGCCCTCGAGGCGATGATCAAAGGGAGCGCCGTAGGCGTGAACCGAGAAGAGCACTCGGTCCTTGCCTGGTGAAAACTCGGGGAGCTTGCCGCGGCGGGCCAGCGCTTCGAGCCGGCCGAGGACTTCTTCGCGGGGCAATGAGACGACCAGCCCGTCAGGAAGACCTTCGTGGGCGGCTACAACACCGGAATGTGCCTGTCGGTCCATCGTTTCGAACAACTAAGCCCGGTAAACGCTTTCGGAAACGGGGCGGCGTAGAAGACTACCACGTAGAACGATCGGCGGTTGCACTCCTCACGCTCATATTTTCAAAACTGTTAAAACTCCGTTCTAGGGGGGTGAGTGGGAGTGTGACGACGCATTTATGCGTCCGATGGTGGTTATTCTCGCCAAAGTGCGGCTACGGGCTCCGCGTGACGTATCTTCATGGCAGGGTAAGTCGGCCCCGCTGGCCACAGACCCCCGATCCGCATGACCCAGTCCGCATTCCATCCCCCGAAGGTTTCGCTCCGGTTGGTCCGCCCGGAAGAGGAGTTGCCGCGGGCTCAGCGGGCCGTGGTTCGGGATGTCGCGCTCGAGAATCGGCTGGCGGCCCTCTCCGCAGATGATGTTCGCCTGAGCTTTGCCACCCAAGTGGCGGCGCGGATCGAGGGGGGGAAGGCGGCGATTCTGCGGCCGGCGGCACGGGAACGGCTGCTGAGTGAGGGCAAGGCGGTGGGGCTGAGGCCGTTTGATGTGAGCTTGGTGATTGCCATTGTGCAGGATGCCGCCCGGCGTGGCGAGGGGGTGGCGACCGGGCCGGTGAGCTCGCGGCTCGGGCTGGTGGGGCCGGGTGAGGGAGCCAGGCGGGATTGGTGGCCTTTGGTGCTGGGGGTGGTGTTGGGGCTGGTGATGTTGGCGGGGTTGGT
>JAKFUN010000152.1 GCA_021732675.1 Phycisphaerales bacterium | reverse complement strand
GGGTTGGCGGTGTTGGGGTTTGTGGTGGCGAGGTATGCCGCGGGGCTGGCGAAGCAGGCGGTGTGGAGCAATCTGAAGGCTGGGGCGGCTTTTACGGTTGGGTCGTCGATCTTGTGGCTGTCGATCGCGGTGGCCCACTTGGTGGATTACATCGGGCCGGACGTGGTGGTGAGGTATCTGCCACGGGCGACGGCGGTGTTCTTGGTGCTGATTGGCACTGAGATGGTGATCCAGTTTGTGCTGGCGTTGTATCGCCCGCGGCGAGGGGGGGAGACTCCTCGGGCGGCGTTTGAGTCGCGATTGCTGGGGCTGGCGGCGGCGCCGGACCGGATTGCGCAGTCGATCAGCGACGCGGTGAACTATCAGTTGGGCTTTGATGTGACGGGCGGGTGGGCGTATCGGTTGCTGAGCCGTAGCTTGGCGCCGCTGGGGCTGATTGGGGCGCTGGTGGTGTGGTTGCTGACGGCGGTGGTGGTGGTGCAGCCTCACCAGCGGGCGATTATTTTGCGGTTTGGGTCACCTGTGCGGAGCGACATCGGGCCGGGGCCTCACTTGAAGTGGATGTGGCCGATCGAGACGGCGTATGTGCCGGAGTTTTTTGAGAAGGACGAGAAGCAGAATCTGGTTTTGAAGGATTTGACGGTGACGGGGCTGCGGCAGGTGCAGCTTGGGACGCAGCCGGCGGTGACGAAAGAGCCGATTTTGTGGACCAATGACCACATTGGCGAGGAAGTGTGGCAGTATGTGCGGATCAACGACACGGATGCGGCGCAGAAGGGGGACCCGAACCTGTTGGACGTGGCGGCGGTGTCGGTCGAGATCCCGATGCAGTACCGGGTGAAGGACGTGGCGGTCTTTGATCGCCTGGCGGCCCCTGAGAAGCGCGATGACCTGCTTCGGAGCGTGGCGCGGCGTGAAACGACGGTGTTTTTTCAGAGTCTGACGTTGGAGGAAGTGCTCAAGGGTGATCGGGCCGTGCTGTCGTCGAAGCTGCGGGCGAATGTGCAGGCGGCGTTTGACCAGCTCAACCCGGACGCGGCGGGCAAGCCCTTGGGCGCGGGGGTGGAGATCACGATTTTGGCGATTGACGGGGTGCATCCGCCCAAGGAGACGGCGCCGGCCTTTGAGACGCCTGTGCAGGCGGGGCAGAAGTTTGAGGCCAACATTCAGCAGGCGCAGACGGACGCGACCGAGAGCCTGACGAAGGTGGTGGGCGACGCGGCGCTGGCGGACAAGATCATCGCTGAGGTGAAGGCCAATGAAGAACTGAAGGCCAAGGCGGCGAGCGCGGCGCCGGGCACGAGCGAAGCCAAGGCGGCATCGGCGGCGCTGGTGGAGCAGCAGATCAAGCTGCAGGACCTGCTTTTGAGCGCGGGTGGGGCGACGGCGGCGAAGCTGTCGGACGCTCGGCGGGCGAGGTGGGGGGCGCACTTGTCGGCGCGGGGCGAGGCGTTGCAGTATGGCGGGAAGGTGAAGCTGTTTGAGGCGTCGCCTCAGTTGTTCAAGCTGGGGTCGTACTTTGATTCGTTGCAGGGGGCGTTGACGAACAGCCGGGTGCTGATTGTGTCGGATGAGGTGGCGACGCGTCTGAACCTGGACATCAAGCCGAAGGATCTTGGGACGGACATTTTCAAGTCGGACAGCAAGTAGAACGGAAGCGGGTCGGTGTGTTGAAGACGCGCGCGGGACGAGCCGCGGGCGAAGAGACAGGAGCAACGGGCGTGCAACTGATTATTCGGATCATTCTGGCGGCGGTGTTTGTGCTGGCGTTGTTCGCGTTCGCGGCGACGTACACGGTTCGGTACACGGAAGCCGCGGTGCTTACGACCTTTGGGCAGGCGGGCGAGAAGGATGTGCATCGCAGCGCGGGGTTGTACTTCAAGTGGCCTTACCCCATCCAGAGCGTGACGAAGTACGACGCGCGGGTGCGGACGACGTCGGTGAAGTTTGAGGCGCAGCAGACGGCGGACTCGAAGCAGGTGGTGGTGGAGACGTTCTGCAACTGGCGGGTGGATGACCCGTTGAAGTTCTTCCGGACGTTTTCGAACGCTGGGGAACGCAGCGAAGAGCACTATCGCAAGGCGGAGGCGTCGCTGGAGGTCGCGATGCGTTCGGCGGTGGGGGTGATCGCGCAGTACAACATGGGCGACCTGTTCACGGCGGCGGCGAGCGGGAGCAAGCTTCCGGACATCGAGAACCGGATGCGGGATTCGCTGCGGTTGTCGGCGGACAAGTCGGGGTTGTCGCTGAAGGACTACGGCATCGAGGTGGAGCGGGTGGGGATCATGCGGGTGGTATTGCCAGAGGAGACGACGAAGGCGGTCTTCAAGCGCATGCAGACGAGCCGCGAGAAGATTGCGAAGGAGATCGAGAACCGGGGCAACGCGGAGGCGCAGGCGATTCGGTCGAAGGCGGAGAACGCGGCGAAGACGATCGAGCAGTTTGCGACGGCGCTGGCGCAGGAGATTCAGTCGCGGGGCGACCTGGAAGCGGTGCCTTATGTGGCGCAGATGAATAGCAACCCGGACCTGGCGGTCTTTCTGAAGACGATGGATTTCTTGAAGCAGGGCGGGTTTGGCAAGCAGACGACGCTGGTGCTGTCGGGGGACACGCCGGGGGTGCCGCTGTTGTTTCCGAGCGCGCTGGAGGGGCTGAAGCAGGGTGAGGTGCCGGGGGTGATTCGCAAAGCGCCGGCGCCGAAGAAGGACACGACCGACGGGGTGACCGGGGGTGGTCGATGAAGATCGGCGCCGTTGAGAAGTTGCTGCGGGATGCGGAGCCGCCGGTGGAGAGCGGGGGCCAAGCTCCGGAGAGCCGGCGTGCGGGGTCGGTGCAGCTTCGGCAGGTGGGGACGACGGCGGCGGAGGACGAGCAGGCGATGCTCGACCCGGCGAATCAGTCGTTGGCCGACGCGCTGAGGGTGATGATGTGGCTGTTGCGTCTGGCGATGGTGGTGCTGGGCGGGCTGTATCTGGCGAGCGGGTTTCGGTCGATCAAGGAAAACGAGCGGGGGATTCGTCTGCTTTTCGGGCAGATCCAGGCGTCGAACCTGCCTCCGGGGTTTGCGTGGAGCCTGCCCTTTCCGCTGGGCGAGCTGCGCACGGTGGACAAGGGGTACAAGCAGATTCAGATCGACAAGGAGTTCTGGGTCGCGGCGACCGGGCCCGAGACGAGCGTGGACAAGCTGACCCCTACCGAGAGTCTCAAGCCCGGGCAGGGCGGGAGCGTGCTCACAGCGGACGGGAACATCGCGCACACGCGTTGGCGGGTGGGCTACAGCATTGACAATATCGCGGCGTATTCGAAGAACGTGCTGGACGTGCAGGCGGAAGATATCGTCCGCAATGCCGTCAAGGCGGGGATTGTCCAGGCGTGCGCGGGGGTGACGATCGAGCAGTTGTTGACTCAGTCGTCGGACCAGTTGGTGTCGGTGCGCTCGAAGGCAAGGCAGGTGGCGCAGGACACGCTGGACAGCTTCGAGAGCGGGATCAAGATCGATCAGCTCGACCCGATCGACGCGATTGCGCCGGTGAAGGTGCGCAGCGACTTCCAGCGGGTGCAGGCGGCGTCGAGCAACGCGCGCAACGCGGTGGACGCGGCTCGCAGCGAAGGGGACAACAAGCTGCAGGCGGTGGCGGGCCAGGCGGCGCCGTACCTGATCCGCGAGATCGGTTTGTATGAAGCGGCGCTGGAGCGGCGGGAGAGCGCGGCCAAGAGCAAGGACAGCGCCGGCGAGGCGAAGGCCAAGGCCGAGATGGACTTGGTCTTGGCGCGGATCGAGGGGCTGATGAGCGGGCGCGAGGTGGAGATGGAGCCTGGCACGGTGGACGTGGCGGGCGAGGTCAAGACGCTGGCGGGGGGC
>JAKFUN010000026.1 GCA_021732675.1 Phycisphaerales bacterium | reverse complement strand
AACGAGGCCAGATCGACGTGGGCCGCGATAAAGGCGCCGGTTTCGGCGAGGATGGTGGCAAGGCGCGGTTGTTCTTCCGCCTGCACCAGTCCAAGGTGGCGCTCGGGCAGCGCCAGCTCCGCCCGCAGCGCCTCGCGGATCGAGTCGTCCTCGCTCTGATCCACCAGCGCCCGGGCCGCCCCCAGCCGGGCCCGGTCCGACGCCGACCCGTCGCGCAAAATCGTCAGCCAGTCCTCCGTCACCCGCAACTGCACCCCCGGCGAACCCTCGGCCCGGGCCACGAGCAACCCGGCGGCGCTCAGCGTCGCAAGGCCCAAGACCCAGCAGCTCATCGAGATTCCAGGCCTCACCCCAAACCCTCCCTGGATCGCGAGCGCGGGGTCGCTGGCGATCCCTCACGCTCTACGCACTTCCCGAATCATCAGTTCATCGTCCACCCCAAGTGGCAATCGTCGGCCAGTCCGGGGCTTTCGCTCCACCTTCTTGGCCGCCGCGTCCCAACTTGTACCCTCCAGTTGATCGGAAGGTTGTTCCGGGGGTTTCGATGCCGCAGAGATCGCCCCGGATCGGGGCACGTCGGATCAGGGCGCTCTGAATCAGGGCAACGCGTTGCCCGCCCGTCCGCCTACCTGGCGAACTCGATCGCCCGCGTCTCGCGCAGCACCGTGACCCGGATCTCGCCCGGGAAGGTCATCTCTTCGCTCACCTTTTTGGCGATGTTGTGGGCGATCAGATACGCCTGGTCGTCGTCGACGCGGGCGGCGTCCACCATCACCCGCACCTCTCGCCCCGCCTGGATGGCATACGCCTCGGTCACGCCCTTGTACTGCATGGCGATCTCCTGGAGGTCGTTGAGACGCTGGATGTATTTCTCCATGCTCTCGCGCCGGGCCCCAGGCCGCGACGAGCTTACCGCGTCCGCCGCCATCACGATCGGGGTGTAAAAGCTCGTGGATGGGATGTCGGCGTGGTGACCGCCGATGGCGTTCAAGACCGGCTCCTTTTCGCCGAACTGGCGTGCGAAGTCCATGCCGATCTTGGGGTGCCCCCCTTCCATCTCGTGGTCCATCGCCTTGCCGATGTCGTGGAGAAAGCCGCAGCGCCGGGCGATGGTGCCGTCCAGCCCGAGCTGGTCGGCGATGATCTGACACAAGAACGCCACTTCGACACTGTGGCGCAGCACATTTTGGCCATAGCTGGTGCGATACATCAGCTTGCCCATCGCCTCGACGACCTTGGGGTGAACCCCGCGCAGGTTGACCTCCAGCACCGCGTCGCGCCCGGCCTTCATGATCTTCTCGCCGATCTCGCCCTTGACCTTCTCGACGACTTCCTCGATCCGCGAGGGGTGCATGCGTCCGTCGGCGATCAGGCGTTCCAGCGACTCGACCGCGATCGCCTGGCGCACCTTGTCAAAGCACGAAACCACGATCACCCCGGGGGTGTCGTCGACGATGATGTCCACCCCGGTGGCCTTCTCGATCGCCCGGATGTTCCGCCCTTCGCGCCCGATGATCCGCCCTTTGATGTCGTCGCTGGGGATGGCCACGCTGCGCACCGTGCTCTCGCTGGTGTGCTCGCTGGCATACCTCTGGATCGCCATCAGGGTGATCTCGCGCGCCTTGTCCTTGGCCTGCGTCTCGGCCTCTTCGGTGATCCGCCGGGTAACCTTCGCCACTTCGTGCCGGGCTTCTTCTTCCACCCGCTGCAGCAGCGTCTCCTTGGCCTGCTCGCGCGACAGCCCGCTCACCCGCTGGAGCGACTCTTTTTGCTGCTCCAAGAGGGCGTCGATCTCGGCTTCCTTCTTGACGCTCTTGGCATCGCGCTCGCGCAGTGCTTCGAGCTGCTTCTGCAACGCGGCGTCCTTCTGAGCGACCGCATCCTCTTTACGATCAAACGCATCCTCGCGCTTGGTCAGTCGCCGCTCCGACTCGCGATGCTCATCCCAGGCCTTCTGCAGCTCGCCGTCAACTTTCTCTTTGCGGGCCAAGGCCGCCCGTTCGGCTTCCAGCCGGATCCGCTCCGCGTTGGCCTTGGCGTCCGCTTCGGTGCGGGCCACCAGCGCCTTGGCTTCTTCGGTCGCCAGCGTCGCGGCTTTGGCCCCCATCGCCCGCGCCACCACCATACCGATCGCCAAGCCCAAGATCAGCGCCCCGGCCCCGATGCCGATCTCGAGCCCGCCCAGGGCCAGAACAAACATGGTTGTATCCATAGCGACGCGAACCTCCTGCGCGGGCGTACCGACCCGGGGTGGTTCAACGACTCGACGTGTTCAGCGTTCCAGAAATCCCCTTACACCCGCCGCTCAGGCCCCCAGGCACCCGCCATCGTGGCATCAAGGCCTCTCCCTCCGCCGGTCCGCCCTCATTCGAGAAGCAAGCACCGATCAGGGTTGACACCTTTTCGCCTCATGACGCGCTGGAATCAAACTTCCGGCTCCACACTGCTCACCATCCGGCCTGAATCATCCGCGCTCCGTGCTGTAGGCAGCCGCGAAGCCTGCAAGGGTCCTCGAACTTCGCCGCTCGCCTCCCCGCCCCGGATCACGCATGAATAATCGCACATCGGGGAGCACGAACAACGTTTGAACAGATCGCGTTCACCATCCCGCCGAGTTCTCGGTATCGCTCGACGAACGCCGCTATCCTAGCACCGGGATCGCCCAATGTTTGGATCATGTTTTTAGTCCTTCCCCGCCATTGCGAGACACCGCACGAACCAGGTTCGCGGCGATCCGATCGAAGCCCTAACATTTACGGAGCTGCTTGATGTCCGCCCCCCGTCGCCGCCTCGCCCTGCTCTCCTTCATCGCGCTCGCAAGCACCCTTGCCGCCTGCACGTCTCAAGGAAGCAAGCCCGCCGGTCTGGCCCCGGGCGCCGACGTCGTCCGGGTCGACGTCTCCACCGATTACCTCCCCGGCTCCCCCGTGGCCATCGACATCGAGAACGAAGGTGGGGATGTCTCGGTCATCGTGGACTCGACCCTCACCAAACCCGTGGTTCGCGCCACTTCGCTCCAGTCCTCCCGCCAGCGCGAGGCCGCCCCTTGGGCTGCCGCCACCCTCTCCCCCAGCGGCGTCCCGGCCAAAGAAGCCGCGCCCATCCTCCGTGTCCTCGCCTCTGACCTCTCTCAGGCCAAGCGCCGCACCAACATCGAAGTCCGCGTCCCCGCCTGCGCTGGCCTGCGCGTGCGCAATCGCGACGGGGGCGTCTCGCTCAACGGTGTCAGCGGCGCCATCGATGTCCAGAACGGCTCCCCGCTCGCTAGCGGCGGGCCCATCACGCTCGACACCGACATCCCCCTCGACGCCCCTCTGCTCCTCCGCACCTCCGGCGGGCCCATTGACGTCGTTCTCCCGGTTCAGTCCAAGCTCGCCCTCAAAGCCTCCAGCGCGGAGGGCTCGGTCATCGTCAACGCCATGGGCGTCAAGACCACCGGCCTGGCGGCGACCAAACTCTCATGGCAAGCCACTGTCAACGCGGGCCAATCCGAAGGCACCATCGCCACCGAGTCAGGCGATGTCTCCATCCGCTTCCGCCAATAGGCCCCCGGCCAATTGCCGCTGCTTCAGGGCCTGGCGCCCCGGACGCGAAGGTCTAAGCCGCCAGACTGCTCGCCTGCCCGCCCTTGCTCAAGGCGTCGACATAGCGCACGATCTGGTTGACCACAAACTCGCGGTGCGAGGGGTTGAAAGCGAACTCAAAGGCCGCCCCGATGTACAGGTTCTGCCCGCTGTCCAGATGGGTGTGTACCAGTTTGGCAGTGATTCCAAGCCCCAGCGGCACATGAGGCTCCAGGTGTACTCGCAGCCACGCGAGCTTGGTTCGCCCCGCGGCCGCCGCGTCGTCCTTGCCCACCAGCAGCCC
>JAKFUN010000246.1 GCA_021732675.1 Phycisphaerales bacterium | reverse complement strand
AAGCAGCTCGCCCGACCCGCCATGAACCCGCCCAACCGCTCAAGAATGAAAAAGTAACCAATTTGGCCAAATTTCGCGGCGCACTTTCTGCCGAACCTCGTATGATGGGGATGTATATGCGTCGCTAGGGTTTTTCATGGTTGAGCTTGGTCGAAGGCGAGATGTTCAGCCAGAGCATCAAGCGTTTTTGATCAGGAGTCTCCTGTGATTCAGGCATTTTGCACCTCGTTGGCGTCGTTTCGCGGGCTGGATCGTGGGTGCCGGGCGCTGGTGGCCGCGGCTTGCATGGGGGCGGTGCTCCTGCCCCTGAGCCCGGCCCAGGCTCAGCCCTGTGATGCCCAGTGGCTCCCCGGGACTGGCATTCCCGGCACCAACGGTCAGGTGACGGCGTCGGTCTTGTGGGATCCGGATGGCGCCGGCCCGCTGCCTCAGCTCGCGGTCCTCGCAGGAGACTTCTCCCTCGCGGGTGACGTCCAAGCTACCCGCGTGGCGACCTACAACCCCGATACCGGCCAATGGGGCACCCTCGGCACAGGCTTCGCAGGCTCCGTCACCCGACTCCTCACCTTGCCCAACGGCGATCTGCTGGCAGTGGGAACCTTCACCACCGCCAGCGGCAACTCCGCCAACCGGATTGCACGCTGGGACGGCAACGCCTGGGTTCGCCTCGGCTTCCCCATGGGCAACGGCGCTAACAACACCATCAACACCGCCATCGTCCACTCCAACGGTGACATCATCATCGGCGGGTTCTTCACCAACGCCGGCGGATCGACCAGCAACCGCTTCATCTCCCGCTGGAACGGCTCGACATGGCTCAACTACGGGGTCGGGCCCAACGGCCCGGTCTTCGGCATCGTCGAGCTCTCCAACGGCGACATCGTCGCCGCCGGGGACTTCACCACCGCCAATGGCGTCAGCGTCGGGCGCGTGGCGCGCTGGAACGGCTCCACCTGGTCTCCCTTCGGCACCGGAGTCGGCTTCAACAGCCGAGTCTACGGGCTCGTGCGCCGGGCCGGGGACGAGGTCATCGCCGGCGGCGACTTCGTCAGCGTCGATGGCCAAACCGCCAGATTCGCAGCCACCTGGAACGGGACGAGCTGGAGCCAACTCGGCTCGGGCCTCAGTGACAACGTTCGTGCAGTTGCCAATGTCGCCAACGGGGACACCTACCTCGGAGGCTTCTTCAACAATGCCGGCTCCACCACCGTCAATCGCATCGTCCGCTGGGATGGCGAAACCCTCTCGCCCCTGGGGAACGGGGTGAACGGCGACTCCCGAACCTACCTGGAGCTGCCGGGCGGCGATCTGCTTGTCGGCGGGCTCTTCACCGCCGCCAGCGGCGTGCCGGCGCCGAGTGTCGCCCGCTGGAATGGAACCGCCTGGTCGTCGCTGGGCAGCGGCTTTAACAACTCCATCCGCTCGCTGGGGGTGGCTCCAAACGGAGACATCTTGGCCGGCGGGTTCTTCAGCACTTCGCCCAACGCCCTGGCGGCAGGGGTGGCGCGCTGGAACGGAACCACCTGGTCTGCGCTTGGGAGCGGGCTGAACAACGCCGCCCGCAGCTTCGCGACGCTCCCCAATGGGGACATCGTCGCCGCGGGCTTGTTCACGACCGCCGGGGGCGTGCCGGCCAAGAGCGTGGCGCGCTGGGATGGGAGCGCCTGGTCGGGGTTTAGTGCCGGCCCTCCCTTCCTCGGCTTCGCCGTCACCACCGTCGCCAACGGAGATGTCTACGCAGGCGGGCTCTACACCGGGCCCTCCGGCCAGCCTTCCATCTCGATCGCGCGCTGGGATGGCAGCGTCTGGCGCAACGTCGGATCAGGAGTCGATGGAACCGTCAATGCAATCGTCACCATGCCCAACGGGGACATCATCGCCGCAGGCGCCTTCCAGACGGCCGGTGGGAACCCCGCGTCTCGAATCGCTCGCTGGGACGGCAACTCGTGGTCCACGCTTGACTCCGGCATGAACAACGAGATCCTCGCCCTCGCCCTCCTCCCCAACGGAGACCTCGTCGCCGGCGGCTCCTTCACCGTCGCCGGCGGCGCCAACGCCCGCTTCATCGCCCGCTGGAACGGCTCCAACTGGTCCGCCCTCGGAAACGGCATGGAGCCCGGAATGAACAACGTCGTCAACGCCTTGACCGCCCTCCCCAACGGAGATCTCGTCGCCGGCGGGCTCTTCACCAGCGCCGGCACCGTCCCCGTCAACCGCGTCGCTCGCTGGGACGGCACCTCCTGGTCGCCGCTGGGCTCCGGGCTGGCAGCCCCCAACGCCTCCCTCCAGCCCCAGGCCTTTGCACTCGCGCCTCTCCCCGGGGGCGGGGTGGCCGTCGGCGGCGAGTTCACAGCCACCGGCGCTGGGGTGTCCGCGTTCTTTGGGGCGTACGTCTTCAGCAATCTCCCCGCGATCTTCAACCAGCCTGCCTCCAGCATCGTCTGCCCCGGCGGGAGCGCCAGCTTTGGGGTGAACGTGCTGGGCGCCGGAGAGTTCACCTATCAATGGCGCGCCGACGGGCTGCCGATCGACCCGGGAACCAACCCCTCGGCCGCCACCCCGACGTTGGAGCTGACCAACGTGACGGCGGCCGCGGACTACGACGTCGTCGTGAGCAACAACTGTGGGAGCGTGACGAGCACCCTCGCAACGCTCGGGCTGCTGGCCGCCAGCGACCCCACCTGCGGCGGGGCCACCTGCGACCCCGACTTGAACCAAGACGGCAACGCCGACCAGGGCGACATCGACTTCATCATCAACGTCATCGCCGGGGGAGAGAACCCGACCAACGTGGACCCTGACTTCAACCTTGATGGCAACGCGGATCAGGGGGACATCGACGCGCTGGTGAACGTCATCGCAGGCGGGCAGTGCCCATAAGACCACGGGCCCCGCGGATGCGAACCGGGGCGATGGCTTTCGAAATGTAAAGATTTGGTGAGACCCTCCGGGGTTGGAAGGTTGCTGCTAGCCCTCTGCGGGCCAACGAGTAGCATCCCTGATTCCAACCCGGAGGGTCTTTTCATGCGCTACCGCCTTCTCTCTCGCGTCCTTTGCTGTGTGGCTCTCCCAACCGCGATGGGGCTTGCCAACGCAGCCCACGCCCAGCCGGTTCGCAAAGTGCTCATCATCGGCGTCGACGGCATGAGGCCCGACGCGATGCTCGCCGCCAACGCCCCCACCTTTGACGGGCTGATCGCCAACGGAGCCTTCTCAGCAACCTGCCAGGCCGAGGACATCACCATCAGCGGGCCCGGGTGGTCCAGCATTCTCTGCGGGGTGCATCGCGCCAAGCACAACGTGGTCGACAACTCCTTCGCCGCCCCTAACTACACCCAATACCCCCACTTCTTCCAGCGCTTGCAGGAAACCTGCAACGCCAACACCGTCTCCATCGCCCAGTGGGCCCCGATCAACACCCAGATCAGCGGCGATCGCGCAGACCTCTCCGTCTCAGGCGTCGACGGCGCCGGGGTTGCCTCCGCGTGCGTAAACGTCTTGAACACCACCAACCCCGACCTCATCTTTCTCCACTTTGATGACGTGGATCACGCCGGGCACGCATTCGGGTTCAGCCCCGCCGTGCCTCAATACCTCGCCGCCATCGAAGGTGTCGACGCCCTGGCCGGGCAGGTCTTGGCAGCCGTGCGGGCCCGCCCAACCGCCCCCAGCGAGGACTGGCTCATCATCGTCACCAGCGATCACGGCGGGACAATCGACCGGACCCACGGCCGCAACATTCCCGAGCATCGCAACACCGGACTGATCATCTCGGGGCTCTCCTCCGCCCGTGGCACCACGATCACGCCCCAGCCCGACATCGTGGATGTCCCCGCGACCGTCATGACCTTTCTAGGTTTGCCGATCAACCCGGCCTGGGGGTGGGATGGCGTCGCCCGGGGCTTGAACCTCGCCCAATCCCCCTCGAAGCCCTTCGCGTGTTC
>JAKFUN010000243.1 GCA_021732675.1 Phycisphaerales bacterium | reverse complement strand
GCTCAGCAAGTTGTCGAGCATCGTGCTCATCAGGGCGTTGGCAGCGTCGCCCCCGCCGCTGTTGCCGCCGTTCATGAGGATTCGCGGGGTGATCTGAATGTTGCGTTCGCCGACGATCTTGAGCATCTCGATCATCGCCGCGTTGCTCTTGCCGATCTGCAAGGCGATCTTCTCATAGGCCTGAGCCTGGGCCTCGGCCTTGAGGCGGGTCGATTCGGCCTCGGCCTTGGCCTCGACGATTTTTTGCTTCTGAGCCTCTTCCGCGATCTTGACGGAGTAGGTCGCGGTGGCGAGCTTCTTTTCTTCGTCGGATTCCTGGGTGGTGCGGGCGAGCTGCTTCTTCTGCTCGGCCGCCCGCTGCTGCTCTTGAAAAGTCTGCTGCTCCTGCTTGGCGATCTCGCGATCGGTCTGGGTCTTGAGCAAGGCCCCCAGCGTCTGCTCGTCACCAACATTGCCGATGCGCACCGCGGTGACGGTCACGCCGAATCGCGACATCTGCTCGGCGAGCGACTTGAGGCTCTGGCTCTCCTGCTGCGAGCGCTGCTGGACGTAGTCGAGGGCTTTCACGTTTTCGGCGTGGTTGCGGAAGATCGCCCGCACGGCGCTGTTGAGGGCATTGCGAAAACGCGGGCCCTCGTCGTCGCCCAGCTTGGCTGCCACGATGGGGGCGTGGTCGGGCTCGATGACGTATTCGACGCGCACGTCGACCGGAAACGTGAATCCGTCGCTGGTGCGCACCGTGATGCCTCGCTCTTCGGTCATCGGGTCGTGCGTTGGCACCACGCCCCCGCCCTTGGGGTTGCGCTGGTCCACGCCTTCGGAGTACGTCGGGTTGGTCGCGGCCGAGGCGGTGTAGTGCGCGATCATCTGCGTCGTCCAGATTTCGGTCACGGCGTAGGCGTCGGTGTTGACCGGGTACTTGCCCGGGGGCAGCACCTTGGCCCGGACGCCCATTTCGTTCTCGCTCGCCAGGCGGAGCTGCGCACCGGTGCTGTTCTCATCCACCTTGCCCTCTACCAGCGCGCCCATCTCCCCCTTCACCGCGATCGTCGGCGGGTTGCCAAAGTTGGCCTTGAGCACCGCCACCTCGCCCGGGGCGACCTCGGTCTGCTGCGCCACCTTGACCTTATAGAGCTCGGTGTTGATGCGATACTTGCCGGGCGTGAGCACCGTTGCCTGCTTGCCTTTGCTTCCCTGTCCGGTGGTGAGAAAGTACTTCGCGTCCAGCATCTTCTGCACTTGGTCAGGCTTCCAGTCCGGTGCGAAGAGCTGCCCCTCGCCCAGCGGGATGCCGTCGGCGGTTTCGATCAGCGCCAGTTCGTCGCTGCGCACCTCCACCAGCGGCACGGTCTTCACGGTGTACAGCACCGGCCAGTAGAAGAAGTGATATCCCGGCGAAAGCACGTCTGCCTGCACGCCCTTTTCACCCTTGGTGGCGATGATTTTGCCCCCGGAAAGATTGCCGCCGATTGCGTTGCGGGTCACGATGCCCACTTCGTTCGACCCGACATTCACGACGCTGCCCAGCAGGAAGAACGCGAAGAAGACCACGATGGCCAACAGCGCCCCCGCCGCCCGGGTCGGGCCGGTGAGCAATTTGATGGAGGCGCCCAGGATCAGGATCGCCGCCGCCAGACCCAAGAAAACCATTCCGATCGACATATTCTGTTCCCCCTTTCGCAGACCCCCGCACCAGCCCGCAACACCCCCAGAGTGCCCGGCCGTTCGGCTTCTGCTCGCAATTGTATTGGAGTTTTCGCGTCGTCTCTTTCGTTTGGTGCGTACACGGCCCGAACAAGCTCGGGCTTGCCCTCCCCCACAGGCTCAGGCGTCGCGGGTTCTACCATCGGGCGTCAAGCCCGCGCGCAGGCGCGGCTGCATCCGTCGTCTTCGCAGGAGTTCCCCATGTCTTGGCTACGTGTCGAACAAGCGTTCAAGGCTCCCGTCGGTACCCCGGTCACCATCAAGGGCTGGGTCAAGACCAATCGCGACAGCAAGGCCGATGGCGGCCTGTGCTTTGTCGCCGTCAGCGACGGCTCGTGCTTTGATCCCATCCAGTGCGTCGTCAAGGCGCAGGGCGATGGCAGCGCGGGCAACTACGAAGAGGTCAAGCGCCTCAGCACCGGCTGCTCGGTCGAGGTCGATGGCGTGCTGGTGGCGAGCCAGGGCAAGGGGCAGGCCGTCGAGGTGTTGGCCCGCGAGGTGCGCATCATCGGCTTGGTCGAGAACCCCGACACGTATCCGGTCAGCAACAAGCGACACACCTTTGAGTACCTGCGCGACGTCGCCCACTTGCGGGTGCGCACCAACACGTTTGGGGCCATCGCCCGAGTGCGGCACTGCCTGGCGATGGCCATTCATCGCTACTTCCACGAGCACGGGTTCTTCTATGTACACACTCCGATCATCACCGCCAGCGACTGCGAGGGGGCGGGGCAGATGTTCCGGGTGAGCACGCTGGACATGATGAACTTGCCGCGGCTGGACGCCGCGGCAGGGACTGGGGATCGGGGACTGGGGACTGGGGAAGAAGCTGCGAAGCACACCCGTCACGCCCAATCCGTCACCAGTCACCAGTCCCCGGTCCCCAGTGCCTTGCCCATCGACTTTTCGAGCGATTTCTTCGGCAAAGAGGCGCATCTCACGGTGAGCGGGCAGCTCAACGTTGAGACGTACTGCATGGCGCTGTCGCGGGTGTACACGTTTGGGCCGACGTTTCGGGCGGAGAACAGCAACACGAGTCGCCATTTGGCGGAGTTCTGGATGATCGAGCCGGAGATCGCGTTTGCGGACCTGGCGGCGGACGCGGCGCTGGCGGAGAGCATGCTCAAGTATTTGTTCCAGACTGTGCTGACCGAGCGCGCTGATGACATGGCGTTTTTCGAAGAGCGCATCCAGAAGGGAACGATCGCCAACCTCAAGGCGATTGTTGAGAAGCCGTTCCTGCGGGTGACGTACACCGAAGGGGTGCGGGTGCTGGAAGAGGCGATCAAGAAGGGTCACAAGTTTGAGTACCCCGTGCAGTGGGGCAAGGACTTGCAGAGCGAGCACGAGCGATTCTTGACTGAGGAGCACTACAAGCAGCCGGTGATTTTGACGAACTACCCGAAGGGGATCAAGGCGTTTTACATGCGCCTGGATGAGGGGTGCGAGAAGGGGCGCGAGACGGTGAGCGCGATGGACGTGCTGGTCCCCGGCATCGGCGAGATCATCGGCGGCAGCCAGCGCGAAGAGAGGCTGGACCGGCTCGACGCGCGGATTGCGGAGATGGATTTGCCGGCGAAGGAGTACTGGTGGTATCGCGATTTGCGGCGATATGGAACGGTGCCGCACGCGGGGTTTGGGCTGGGGTTCGAGCGATTGGTGCAGTTTGTGACGGGGATGCAGAACATCCGGGATGTGATTCCGTTCCCAAGGGCGCCGAAGCAGGCGGAGTTTTAGTCGGCGCGAAGCTTGGTTGGGCCGCTGTACTGGGTTACTGACTTCAATGCCACACTGCCGGCCCGGGTTGGGTCGGTGGTTTGCGGCGGGTTCTGCTTCCGTTGGGCGCGTGGCTGGTCTTCCCGTCCTTGAGCGTTTTTGAAGCGCTCAAGGGCGATCTTGGGGCACGGCGGCAACGGCGATGGTGGGCGGAACCTTTGGCCGACGCCTTCGGGTTCTTTTGTTTGTCACCGTGTTCGCGGCAGCTTGGTGGCGGAGGCGTGCCCGGTGAGAGGTCCCGAGTACGGAGCTTCTGTTGGGCTGGGAGAAAGCGGGTTGTAAGGTCGCCGACGCCGGGCTGGTTCCCTCAGGCTGACGCGAGCGTGTGACGGCCCCACACCGCTTCGGCGCTGCGTGTTCCTCGCGGGGACGTTGACGGGGGAGACCAGCCTGAGTTCGTTGCTCAGCCTTGAGATGCCCGCCGCGGTTGACTCGTGAGGAGACGCAGTGCTTCTACTTACTGGGGGGTGGGCCGGTGCTGCGCGCGCGGGGA
>JAKFUN010000029.1 GCA_021732675.1 Phycisphaerales bacterium | reverse complement strand
GGTGCGTGCGTGAGCGAGAAGTTGCACGCCCGGGATGAGCGAAGCGAATCCCGAGATCGGGAACGCAGCGACCGACCCATCTCGCACGCCTTTCTGAACTTTGTCTCTGTCTCGCAGCGGAACTTCGTCTCTTCCCCGCTCCATCTCGGGATTCACTTTGCTCATCCCGGGCGTGCGGGGCAGGTTTGGTCTCTTTGGCTCGTCCTTTTTGTACATTTGGGGCTGGATTTCCGGACTTTCTGAATCAATGGACAGGTTGGAACAATCAGTGTTGCGGGTGCGTAAAGAAATGCGATACTGATGGTGCAGGTGTGCTGCGGCGACCCTGGGTACACCAGGACCGAGAGCAGCCTGCGACGACCGCGGGGGAGGCCCCACGGGCGATGTGCCGCGAGCGACGGCTCGCGGGTGTGGAGCCTGGGCAGCGACCTGTACAGCGTCGCGTGTGCCGGGGAAACTCTCACAAGAAGGAGGTGATCCAGTGACGCAAGTTGACTGTACGAAGGGGCTGTGCCGCTAAGAGCGGCCGCTCGACGGAGCTCGCCGCGAGGCGCAGCCCAAGAACAGGAGAACAGACTCCTACGGCCGCCGTCCCCAAGGGGCGGCGGTTGTTTTTTTGCGGGAGAAGGGATTAGGCACTAGGCACTAGGCATTAGGGAAGAGTTCGCGGATGGGGGATCGTGGTGATGCGGCAGCGCAGCTCGTGAACGAATGCCGAATGCCGAATGCCGCAACCAAAGAAAAAGGCCTGGCGGGTGTGCCGGGCCTTGAGAGGGTGATTGGTTTGCGAAGCGGGCGGGGTTAGTGGCTCGCGTGCTTGCCGCCGATCATCATGCCGTAGAAGCTGCGGTAGACGAAGAAGACGGAGACGAGGAAGAAGGCGACGGTGAGGCCGATGGTGAGGCCGGAGTGGCCGGTGCCGCCGGTTTTCATGCTGACAGCGAGCTCGACGGCCAGGAGGCCGAAGAGGGTGGTGAACTTGATGACGGGGTTCATGGCGACGCTGCTGGTGTCCTTGAACGGGTCGCCCACGGTGTCGCCCACGACGCAGGCGTCGTGCAGGGGCGTGCCCTTGGCCCGCAGTTCGGTCTCGACGATCTTCTTGGCGTTGTCCCACGCGCCGCCGGCGTTGGCCATGAAGATGGCCTGGTAGAGCCCCGAGATGGCGATGGAGATGAGGTAGCCGATGAAGAAGTATGACTCGAGGAAGGCGAAGGCGAGGGTGGCGAAGAAGACGCCCAGGAAGATGTTGAACATGCCTTTCTGGGCGTACTGCGTGCAGATTTCGACGACCTTCTTGCTGTCGGCAACCGAGGCCTTCTCGGCGTTATCGAGGTTGATGTTGGCTTTGATGAACTCGACGGCGCGGTAGGCGCCGGTGGAGACGGCCTGGGTGGAGGCGCCGGTGAACCAGTAGATGATCGCCCCGCCGGTGATGAGGCCCAGCAGGAAGGGTGGGTGGAGGATCGAGAGCTTGGAGACCATGGCGGGGTCGAGCCCGTGGGTGAGGCCCACGATGATCGAGAAGATCATGGTGGTCGCGCCCACGACGGCGGTGCCGATGAGCACGGGCTTGGCGGTGGCCTTGAAGGTGTTGCCGGCACCGTCGTTTTCTTCGAGGAATTCCTTGCCCTTCTCGAAGTCGGGGGTGAAGCCGAAGTCTTTCTTGACCTCTTCCTTGATGCCGGGGAGGGTTTCGATGGTGGAGAGCTCGAAGACGCTCTGGGCGTTGTCGGTGACGGGGCCGTAGCTATCGACGGCGATGGTCACAGGGCCCATGCCCAGGAACCCGAAGGCGACAAGGCCGAAGGCGAAGACGGCGGGAGCCATCATGACGGCGTCGAGGCTGCCGTTAAGGGTGGAGATCATGTAGGCCCCGCCCATGAGGACGACGATGGCCAGGCCCAGCCAGTAGGCGGAGAAGTTGCCGGCGACGAAGCCTGAGAGGATGTTGAGGGAGGCCCCGCCTTGCTTGGAGGCTTCGACGACCTCGCGCACGTGGCGGCTTTCGGTTGACGTGAAGGCCTTGACGAGTTCGGGGATGATCGCCCCGGCCAAGGTGCCAAAGGTGATGATGGTGCTGAGCTTCCACCAGAGGCTGGCGTCGCCGTGGAGGTTGGGAATCAGGAAGTAGGAGGCGACGTAGGTGAGAACGACGGAGACGGCGGAGGTGATGAAGACGAGATTGGTGAGGGGCTTCTCGAAGTTCATCTTGTCGGCGTTTTGGTAGCTGGCCTTGGCCATGGTCTCGTTGATGAAGTAGGAGAGGGCCGAGGCGACGACCATGATGATGCGCATCGCGAAGAGCCAGACCAGGAGCTGGATTTGCACGGTGGCGTAGTCGGGCCCGGCGGTCTTTTCGTTGATGGCGAGCAGGACGAAGGAGATGAGGGCGACGCCGGTGACGCCGTAGGTTTCGAAGCCGTCGGCGGAGGGGCCGACGCTGTCGCCAGCGTTGTCGCCTACGCAGTCGGCGATGACGCCGGGGTTGCGGGCGTCGTCTTCCTTGATCTTGAAGACGATCTTCATGAGGTCGGAGCCGATGTCGGCGATCTTGGTGAAGATGCCGCCGGCGATACGGAGGGCGGAGGCGCCCAGCGACTCACCGATGGCGAAGCCGATGAGGCAAGGCCCGGCGAGCTGGCCCGGGATGAAGAGCAGAATGCCGAGCATGATGAGCAGCTCGACGCTGATGAGGGCCATGCCGATGGACATGCCGGCCTTCAGCGGAATCGCGTAGCAGGGGAAGGGCTTGCCGCGAAGGCTGGCGAAGGCGGCGCGGCTGTTGGCGAAGGTGTTGACGCGGATGCCGAACCAGGCGACGCCGTAGGAGCCGGCGATGCCGATCAGCGAGAAGAGCAGAATGATGGCGACCTTGGCGATGGGGAGGCCAAAGACGATTTTGCCGGCGTCGTCGAGGGTGGGGACCAGAGCGCCGAAGTAGAGGCCGACGATGGCGGCGATGAAGACCCAGAGCACGAGCAGGAACTTGCCCTGCTGGATCATGTACGACTTGCAGGTTTCGTAGATGAGCTCGGAGATCTCGAGCATGGAGCGGTGCACGGGCATGTTTTTGAGCTGGCTGTAGATGAGCAGCCCGAAGCCGAGCCCTGCCGCCCCGATCAAGAGGCCGATGAGGAGGAGGGTGTGCCCGTCGATGGCGTCGCCGAGGAACTTGACGGTGCCGAGGTCGGGGAGCACCAAGCTGGCTTCGCCGCCGGGCTTGTGCTCTTGGGCGAGGGCGCTGGTGGGGGTGAAGGCGACGAGGGCGATGATGCAGAGGAGGGCTGGGAGGCCTCCATGCTGGATCAGTCGGGCGGCCTTGGACGCGAGGGTCGTGAGGGCCTGGAAGGCTTGACGGGTGGTGGTGGCGACAGCGTGTGGCACGGTTCTTGGCCTCCCGATGGAACAGGCCGCCCGACGCGAAAAAAGCGTGGCGGCGAGATTGTCCGTGATTCCGGAATGCGGCGTGACCGTACGCCGCCGGGACGAGAGTAAAGGTTTACCAGGCCGCAAAAGAGATGCCCGAGACGATCGAGCCTCGAGGCATCTGGGCTTCAGTGTGCGTTATGGCGGAGCGTTTGTCAACCACGCCTGGGCAGAAGGAGCGCGAAAGCGCGAGGGGGCTCCCGGGATTTCCGACTGAGAGGCGTGAAGCGCGAACTAGCGTTCGACCTTCTCGCGCTTGGGGGGGAGGGCGCCCAGCTCGGGCTTGATGCGGCGCACCTGGCTCTTGCGGGCGGCGCGACGCGCTCGCTCGGAGGGCTTCTCGAAGAACTCCTTGCGCTTGATGTCCTTGGTGAGGCCTTCCTTTTCGCACAGCTTCTTGAAGCGGCGCATGAGACCTTCGACACTTTCACCGCTGCGAGCCTTGACTCGAATCGACATGCACACCTCGCGCTCGGGAGACCCAAAACCGCCAGCCGACGAAGACAACGCGCCTTCATGGTCGGCGATCCGGGGATGTCCCTTCCGTTTTCGTCCCGCCCGCACCAAGCGGCGAGTGGGGCCCAAAGTAAAGCAGGCAAACATCCTCCGATCA
>JAKFUN010000021.1 GCA_021732675.1 Phycisphaerales bacterium | reverse complement strand
GCTCTGGATATCGGTGCCACCTAAGACAGGTGCCAGCCAAGGACAGAAGCATCCCAAGCCTACTCCTCGTCCGGCTTCTTGCCGCCTTGCTTGGCCTCAATCCAGTTGGCCTGAATCTCTTCGAGGATTCGCTCGTTGCAGGGGTGGCCGGGGCGCTCCACAAAGCCGGGCAGGCCCTGCACCAGGCGCTTGAGCTCGACAAAGCCGACCCGCATGGGGTCGATGGCGGCACAGTGCTCCGCGAGGAGTTCGCCGATGAGGTCTACGTCGAGCCAGTCGAAGGTGTCGGGGTCGTGGGGCATGGGGAATGATTGGGATGCCGAGGGGCTCGCGCATCGAGAATGGAATCCCAAGGATTAGCCTTCGCCCGTCCTGCTTCGCGAAGAATGGCTATGCCTGTCCACAACTTTCTGAGTCGAAACTTGACAAACGGCGCCAGTTCGGGGATGATTAGGGCATGGAGCGTGTGGGAATCCAGTACGGAACGGCCTTGGCCTTGGTCTGCAATCGCCCCAAGGACTTTATCGATAGCTTGGCTGAGAAGGCTGCCGAAGCGATGTTAAATCCTGGCGGAGACATTCTTCAGTTGACTGAGAGTCTGGGCGGCAGAATTCACTATCGAAATATGTTTGAAGATGATGTTGATGTTGACACGATCTTTGTACACCGCAAGAACGACTTCGATATTGTGCTCCCAGACCACTCGACGCCCCGCCGAGATCGTTTCACCGTTGCGCATGAACTTGGCCACTTTTTCCTTCATGCTTGGATGGGACAGAGACCATTGAAGGCAGCTCGCAACGGCTCAGATCGCGCGGAGTGGGAGGCGAACTGGTTTGCGGCAGGCCTGCTGATGCCCAAAGCAAAGTTCAAAGCGGCGCACAAGGAGAAGCGGTCGCTAAGCTGGCTTGCCGACAAGTTCGACGTCTCCGAACACGCGACAAAGATACGCTGCAGCGTGCTCGGCTTATCAATCTAAATTATGTCCGAAGATCTTTATAAGTGGCGGCGACGGATTTTTGCTAGCGTCGATGTTGCGGGATCGACTGCATTTAAGCAGCGAAGTCCGGAGGATAGTGGACGTTGGGCTTACATTTTTAAGCTTTTCTTTGACGAGTTCCCGACCACATTGCGCGCGTGCTTCGAAAAAGTTGGCGATATCGCGGATGGAAGACCAGACAAACCAATGTCGGTATGGAAATTTGTAGGTGACGAGATTCTATTCTCAGCCGAATTGTTTCGTCACGAAGCGGCTGCGTACCATTCCGTTGCTTTCATAGAAGCGATAAACGAGTACACGGCTCAGCTCAAGAAAAAGCCGGAACTTGCAGCTCTATCACTCAAGGGAACTATTTGGGGCGCTGGCTTTCCGGTTTCCAATGTCGAAGTCGCACCGAAGCTTGGCGACGGTCAAAGTGCCCCTCAAGACTACTTGGGACCCTGCGTTGACCAAGGGTTTCGACTTTGCTCGCTCGCTGACGCCCGCCGAATTCCGCTCTCGGTTGATATTGCCTACATGCTTGCCACAACCGTGTTTCGGACCAATGCACCGATGAAGGTTCAGTGCGAGGAGCCTAAGCCACACAAGGGTGTTCCGCTCTCCTACCCGCACATCTGGCTGGATAGACTTCACGGAAAAGAATCCGAGGAAGACAAAATATTAGGACGACGAACGGCCCGTGACCCTTCAGGAATTAAGCCGTATTTGGAGGATTTGTTTGCTGAAAAGCGTCCGGGTTTGTTCAAGCCGTTCTTGACCGGTGATCCCAGCAATCTTTTCAACAAAATACCCAAAGATATGCAGGATACTCGAGAAAAGCTCCTTCAGGTTACGGCCGAGCAAACATATTCCGTCAAAGAGACCGCCGCGACGGCAAAGCCTGGTAAAGCACCACCCGCGCCCAAACTTCCAAAAAAGAATACGAAACGGAAGGCTCGCAAAGCTCGAAAACGATAGCTCTCGCACCCAGTGTCCAGAGACCATCACAAGGTAAACTGTAGCAAGTTGTGCGAGGAGCGCTTCAAACGGAGAGGGGCTCGGAGGGAATGGCTTTCTCCTGAGCGGTGTATCTCCTGGTGAGTCCTACTCTTACTCCTTCACCGCATTCCGGTTCCAGGCCGGCACGCGCACCACGATCGGGCCTTTGCCTTCGATGATGCACTGGCAGCTCAGGCGGCTGTTGCGTTGCAGGCCGGGGGCTTCTTCCACGCGGTCTTCCTCGGCCTCGACGGCTTCGCTGAGGGATTTTTCGCCCTGCTCGACGTAGACGTGGCAGGTGGAGCAGGCGCAGACGCCGCCGCAGGCGTGCTCGATGTTGATGCCGTGGTCCATGGCGAGTTCGAGGAGGCTCTGGCCTTCGCCGCCTTTGAACTCGGCGATGGGGTCGGTCTTGCCGGTGAGGCCCTCGGGGTCCTCCATGACGAATTTCACGGGCACGACGGCGGGCCCGACAGGGCGATCGGATTTCTTCAGGGACACAGGTACCTCCAAACCCGAGTGTAGGGTTTGAGGGCGCGGGGAGGGGGCGAACGGGCGAGTGCGATCTAAAGTTCTTGCGCCGACGCCGGACCTGAGTCTTCGAAGGTTCGGGAAGGCCGGGGAGTGCGGGGGGAGTGCGGGGGCTAGCGCCACCTCCACCCGAACCTTCGCAACGGCTCGGGTCCGGCGTGGGGGGAGTCGAAGCCTCCCGGTGATCGGCGTGGGGCGACACACCTCGGTACTCTCTTCGCCATGAGCGAGCTCCCCGCACCAAACTCCCCCCGTCTGCCCGGTGCCCGGTTTTCGCTCGCGCTGCTCATCCTCATCAACCTCGTCAACTACATCGACCGCTACATCCTGGCCGCCGTCGAGCCCAACATCCGCACTGAGTTCCTCCCCAACGACCCCAACGCCAGCACCAAAACCGGCCAGCTCGCCACCGCCTTCCTCATCGCCTACATGGTCTTCGCCCCGCTCTTTGGCTGGCTCGCCGAGAAGTTCAATCGCTGGGCGATCGTCGGGGCCGGGGTGATCTTCTGGACCCTCGCCACCGGGGCCACCGCCCTGGCCAAGGACTACAACACCCTGCTGCTGTGCCGGATTCTGGTGGGCGTTGGCGAAGCCGCCTGGGGGCCCACCGCGCCCGCCATCATCGCAGACATGTACCCCGTTTCCCGTCGCGGCTATGTCATGTCGTGGTTCTACGTCGCCATCCCCGCCGGCAGCGCGATGGGCTATATCTTGGGTGGCCAAATGGCGGCCAACTTCTCATGGCACTATGCCTTCTTCGCCGCCGTCCCCCCGGGGCTCATCCTCGGCGCGCTCGCCTTCTTTCGCCCCGACCCACCCCGCGGGGGCAACGACGCCGGCACCACCAAACGCAAGATGAAGCTCCCCGACATCTTGATGCTCGCCAAGACCCCCTCCTACATCTACAACACCCTGGGCATGGCCGCGATGACTTTCGCCATCGGGGGAATGTCGTTCTGGCTCCCCGCCTACGTCCACGAGTATCGCCTGCATGGCGGCGCCGACGCCGCCGGGCAAGCCCAGCTCGGGCGAGTCGGGTTCATCGTGGGCGCGATCACCGCCGTCTGCGGCTTGGCGGGCACGATGGTCGGGGGGCTCTGGGGCGATGCCCTGCGAAACAAAGTCCGGGGTGCATACTTCAAGCTCAGCGGCTGGTCCATGCTGGCCGCCTTCCCGGCCTTCATCGCCGCGCTCTTTGTGCCCTTCCCGTACGCGTGGGTGCTGATCGGCCTGGCCCTCTTCCTGATCTTTCTCAGCACCGGCCCGACCAACACCATCATCGCCAACGTCACCCACCCGGCCCTGCGCGCCAACGCCTACGGGCTCAACATTCTCATCATCCACGCCCTGGGCGACGCGATCTCCCCGCGCGTCATCGGCCAGGTGCGCGACGCGACCAACAGCGCGCACGCCACCTCGCTCTGGCCCAGCCTCGCCCAGCCGGGGGGCAACATGACCCTCGCCTTCGGGCTGGTGGGGCTGGCGATCTTGGTGTCGGGCGTGCTGTGGCTGCTCGGGGCCCGTCACCTGCAACGC
>JAKFUN010000208.1 GCA_021732675.1 Phycisphaerales bacterium | reverse complement strand
GCACCGCCCGTGTGATTCACCCCGTGGCGCGATCAACGGAGGCAGCATTGAGATGCTGGGGTAGGGGCGGGGTCACGCGCTGACGTCGAGCTTTCCGCCCGCGCCGGTCTCTTTGGCGATGTTGGCGGCGGCTTTGATAAGCGCGACCGCGGCGTCCCCTTGCTCCTGCTGCACGTCCAGCGCCTTGCGGGCGACCCGGACGCTGATCTGGCTCTGAACCTGGGCCTGGGTGGACTCGGAGATGGAGGCGGCATCGATGGACATGGCGGAAAGATCGGCCCATTGCACCTCGAACCCCAACCCAAACTGGTTTCGGGCGCTTTTTTCGGTCCCCGGGCGGATCGGCGGGGCAAAAACACCGATAACCTCGGTGCATGGCACGTGCCAGATCACGCCGAAGCACTGAAAAGCCCGCCAACGCCGGGCCAGCGTTGACCCGCGCGACTCCTCCGGCGGGTCCACCACCGGAAAAGGTCGCCAAGCCCACGACGAAGGCCGAGCGGGCGGCGCTGGTTGCCCTGCCGAAGCTGCGGACGAAGATCGACGCGATTGATCACAAGCTGGTGGGGCTGCTCAATGAGCGGGCCAAGCTGGTGGTTGAGGTGGGGCGAGTGAAGCGGGCGGCGAAGCTGCCGATTTATGCGCCGCATCGCGAGGCAGAGGTGCTGGACAAGGTGACGAGCCGCAATGCGGGTCCGTTGCCCAATCGCACGCTCGAAGGGGTGTATCGTGAGCTGATGTCAGGGAGTTTTCAGCTTCAGCAGCCGCTGCGAATCGGGTACCTGGGCCCGCCGGGGTCGTTTAGTCATTTGGCGGCGACGCGGCACTTCGGGACGTCGGTGGCGTTCGAGGATTTGCACGAGATCGACGGGGTGTTTACCGAGGTGCAGCGCGGGCATGTGAACTACGGCCTGGTGCCGATCGAAAACTCCACGGGCGGGGGGATTGTCGAGACGCTGGACGCGTTTCAGCGTCGGGCGGGCGAGATCTTTGTGTATGCCGAGGTGCAGCTTGAGGTGCACCATTGTTTGCTGGCCCAGTGCGAGCCGAAGGCGGTGCGGCGGATTCACAGCAAACCGGAGGTGTTTAGTCAGTGCCGCCAGTGGTTGGCGACGCAGTACCCACACGCGGTGCTGATCCCGGCGGCGAGCAGTTCGCGGGCGGCGATCACGGCGGCGGAGGAGTGTCAGAAAGCGCGGGAGATCGGGGCGGAGGCGGGCTCGGCGGCGATCGGGAGCGAGCTGGCCGGGTCGCTGTACGGGCTCAAGACGCTGTTCAGCCGGATCGAGGATAACTCGAGCAACATCACCAGGTTCTTTGTGATCAGCCGCAGCAAGGCTGGGCGGACGGGCGAGGATAAGACGTCGATCATGTTCAACGCGGCGGACAAGCCCGGGGCGCTGGTGGAGGTTCTGGGGGTGTTTCAGGCGCACGGGGTGAACTTGTCGCACATCGACAAGCGGCCGAGCGGGAAGCAGAACTGGGCGTACACGTTTTTCATTGATGCCGCCGGGCACTTGGAGGACGAGCCGGTGTCGCGGGCGATACTCCAAGCCCGAGAACACTGCATCGAGCTGCATGTGCTGGGGAGTTATCCGCGCAGTCGCCGGGTGCTGTGAGGGGGCGGGGCATATGCTGTGCAACGGTGGCGCAGACTCTTGATCCAACATTGGCGAAGTGCCCGCTGGGCGTGACGAGCGAGCAGTTTGTGGCATTGGCGAAGACGGAGCAGGGGATCGCGCGTCCCACGGCGATCGATTCGTACCGCCGGGCGTTTCGGGATGGGGCGGCGATCGGCCCGGGGCTGAAGGTGGCGTTGGCCCCGGTGGAGCAGGTGCTGCGGGATGAGTCCCCTGAGGGGGAAGTCATCAAGTTCACGCAGAAGGTGGCGGGGGTCGCCCGAGCGGAGGCCCCGGGGCTGGAGAGCTTGGCCACCGAGTCGGTGCTGATTCCGATGATCGGGCGGACCCAGCAGCACACCTACACCCTTTGCGTCAGCAGCCAGGTCGGGTGCGCGATGGGGTGTACGTTTTGCGAGACGGCCCAGATGGGGTTGATCCGGTCGTTGACGGCGGCGGAAATCGTGGGCCAGTGGTATGCCGCGGCGTTTCACTTTGGCATCCGGCCCAAGAACGTTGTCTTCATGGGCATGGGCGAGCCCTTGGACAACTACGAGAATGTGGTGCAGGCGATCGCGATCCTGAAGGATCACAATGGCCCGCATGTGCCGGTGAGCAACATCACGCTGTCGACGGTGGGGCGGGTGGAGGGGATCCGGCGTTTGGCCGAGCAGATCAAGGTCGAGGGGTGGCACCGCCTGGGGCTGGCGATCTCGCTGAATGCGCCGAATGACGAGGTGCGGTCGGGGCTGATGCCGATCAATCGGCGCTGGAACATGCAAGAGCTGCAGGGGGCGCTGATCGAGTGGCCTCGCTTTGCGGGGAACAAGATTTGCGTGGAGTATGTGCTGATTCCCGGCGTCAATGATGAGGAAAAGCACGCTGCGGAGGTCGCGGCGTTTTTGGAGCCCCTGCGGGCCGACGATGGAATCGGGCCAAGGGCGGTGCTCAACCTGATTCCCTACAACCCGCGGCGTTCGTCCCCATGGCCGGCGCCCGAGGAAACGCAGGTGGAGCAGTTCATGGGGTGGCTGGGCGCGCGCGGGGTGTTTGTGAAGCGGCGGCGCACCAAGGGGCGGGCCATGTTCGGCGCGTGTGGACAGCTCGGGTCCGAACGCATCCGCCAGCGGCGTATGGTGCAGCCGACTATCTCGATGTGACACGCTCCGGGGTGTTCGTTTCTTCTTGGCCCAAGGCGACCCGAAAGCACTGTGACAGACGCCCCCACCAGTCCCAGAATCCTGAAATCGACGCGGCGGACCCGCCTGGTGCTCATCTACGTGGTGCTGGTGGTGGTCTCTGCGTGGTGGCAGTATGGCCGGGGCCATCGCCAGCGCCCGTTGCCACCGGAGATGAAGCGGGTCTTGCTGCCTGCCACCACCGACGCCGGGCCCCTGACGGAAAAGATCGTCCCGCTGGCCTATCGAGAGTGGATCCCCAAGGCGGCCAACCCCGATCGCCCGGCAGTTTTGCTCATTCACGGGACGCCCGGCTCGTCCAAAGAGTTCACGACCTTCGGCGAGGATCTTTCGCTCAGGGGCTATCGCGTCATTGCCCCCGATCTGCCCGGGTTCGGTTTTTCTGAAGGCGACCTGGGCGGGCGGGGCTTTTTGGCCCACGCCCGGGCGATGGACGAACTGCTCAGGTCGCTGGACATCGATCGCGTGCATCTGGTCGCCTGGCATAGCGGGGGCGGGGTGGCCTGGCATCTGGCCGACCTGGACACCCCGCGCATCGCCAGCCTCACCATGCTCTCGGCGATCGGCTTGCAGGAGTTTTCGGGCTCGGGGAGCTATTACTTCGAGCACGCCAAGAACCTGGGCGGGATTTTGCTCTTTGGGGGCCTGCCCGAGCTGGTGCCCCACTTTGGGCTCTTGGGCGACGCGGACGATCGCACCAACTGGCTTCTGACCCGCTGGCAGAGCGACCAGCGCCCGCTCCGGGGGATCATGCAGCGATTGGGGCACGCCCCGACGCTGATGCCCACGCTGATCATCCAGGGGCGGAACGATCTCACGCTCTCGTGGCGGGCTGGGGAGGCTCATCACCGGCTGATTGCGAGCAGCGAGCTGGATTTTGTGCCGTATGACTGGAGCATGCTGCGGCGTCAGCCCCACCTGATGAGCGCACGGGTCGAGCGGTTCTTGTCGCATCACGACGCGCCCGGGGGCTCGCTGGTGACAGGCGTGGCGGACACCGCGCAGATCCGCCATCGGGGCCGCGTGGTGCGCTACATCGAGAGCGCCGTGCGGGCGGTGCCCTGGTATGGCCAGACCTCGATCATCGGCAAGGTGGTGCTGGTTTCCCCGACGCTCGGGATCATGGGGACGGCGATCCTCGTGTACGCCTCGGACCTGGACCCGTTCGTGGGGATGGTTGCCATCGCGATGGGCCTGATCGGGCAGACGTTTTTGATCGCGGTTTTGGGG
>JAKFUN010000065.1 GCA_021732675.1 Phycisphaerales bacterium | reverse complement strand
GACGGCGCCTCGGTGTATCGCACCTATCCGCATGTCGATATGGACCGTGCCGCAACGCGCGCCCTGCATCTGCTGGAACGCGCACTGGAGGGACGCACCAACCACGGCGCCATCGCCAAGCTGCCCAGCATCGCCACACTCAATACCCCCGCCCTCGCGTCCAAGCACATCGCCCTCATCGACGACCCCCTCTGCCTCACCCCAAGCTCCGCCATGATCCGCCTCTCCAAGCAAATGGATGAAGTCCTGGGCGCCTGGGAAGCCGAAAACAAGTGATTTGGTAAGCCGACCTACCCGACCGCTACCATCGCCCCTATGCCCGCCACCAGCGACCCATTGCAGACCCTCGCAGAGCGCTTCGCCGCCGCCATCGCCAGGGCCTTCCCGCAGGCCGCCGATGCCGATCCGCTCATCACTCCGTGCAAAACCCCCGAGCACGGCGACTACCAGTCCAACGCCGCGATGGGGCTGGCCAAACGCGTGGGCAAAAAGCCCCGCGAAGTCGCCGAGGCGATTCTGTTGAACATCGACGTCGGGGACCTCGCCGAACCACTCAGCCCCGCCAACATCGCCGGGCCCGGGTTCATCAACATTCGCCTGCGTCCGGACGCCCTGGCCGGGGCCCTTCGCGAGTTTGACACCCCCGCCCTGGGCGTCACCCCCGCCTCCCCGGCGCAGTTCATGATCGTGGACCTGATGGGCGTCAATCTCTCCAAGCAAATGCACGTCGGGCACCTGCGCAGCCCCGTGATCGGCGACGCCATCGCCCGCGTGCTCGAACGCCTCGGGCACACCATCAAGCGCCAGAACCACGTCGGCGACTGGGGCCTGCCCATCGCGATGGTCATCTCGCGCCTGCAGCGCCAGGCCGCGTCGGGCCAGATCAACCTCGATCACATCACCCTCGACCAGCTCGACACCGCCTATCGGGAGGCCCAGGCAGAGTGCCAGCGCGACATGGCCGGACTGGAGGCCGCCCGCAAGTTTGGCCTTGGGCCGAAGGTTCTCGCCGAGCTCGAGGAACAAGTTGCCGGCGCCACCGAGGCGTTCCTGGCCGCCCGCGCCACGCTCATCAAGCTCCAGGCAATGGACCCAGAGGCCCACGCCATCTGGAAGAAGATCCATGATGTCACCATGAAGGTCTGCCTGGATGTCTGCCGAACCCTGAATGTCAACGTCACCGACGCCGACAGCGCCGGCGAGAGCAGCTACGCCCCCGAGCTCGCCGCCATGGTCGACGACCTCGTCGCCCGGGGCATCGCCCAAACCTCCGACGGAGCCCTCGTCGTCCACCTCGACGACCCGGCGTTTGGCCACATCAAAGAGCCCTGCCTGATCCGCAAAACCGACGGCGGCTACCTCTACGCCACCACCGACGTCTGCGCCATCCGCCGCCGCGTACAAAAGTTCGGCGCCCAGCGCCTCATCTACGCCATCGACGCCCGCCAGAATCTGCACCTCCGCCAGGTCTTCGGCGCCAGCATTAAAGCCGGCTACAGCCTCCACCCCCGCACCGGGCAACCCGCCCGCATGGAGCACGCCGCCTTCGGGAGCGTCCTGGGCGAAGACGGCAAGCCCTTCAAAACCCGCAGCGGCGAATCCACCAAGCTCGCCGACCTCATCCAGGAAACCTTCAGCCGCGCGGGCCAGGCCGTCAAGACCCGTAACCCCGACCTCAGCGACGCCGAACTGCACGACATCGGGGCCGCCGTCGGCATCGCGGCTCTCAAATACGCGGACCTCTCCACCGATCGCGTGAAGGACTACATCTTCAGCTTTGATCGCATGCTCGCCTTCGAGGGCAACACCGGCCCATACCTCCTCTACGCCCTGGTCCGCATCCGCAGCATCTTCCGCAAGGCCGCCGAGCGAGGCGTCGGCGACGCCTGGAAAACCACTGCCCACGCCACCCACGCCCCCGCCGAAAAGCAACTCGCCCTCGCCCTCCTCCGCTACCCCGGCGCTCTCAAATCCACCGGCGAAAGCCTCGAACCCCATCGCCTTTGCACCTACCTCTACGAGCTCGCCGGGGCCTTCAGCGTCTTCTTCGACCAGTGCCCCGTGCTGGCTGCCACCGACGAAGCCTCTCGCGATCAGCGCCTCCGCCTCTGCGACCTGGCCGCCAAGGTGCTGGCCGACGGGCTCAATGTGCTCGGCATCCCCGCGACCGACCGGATGTAGCCGGCCATTCCTCGGTAACCCCACTTTGGTGCCTCGGCTCTCCGAGCCGAGCTCCTTCGTGTCTCCTCGCCCCGCGCCAAGCGCCGCCCGCACCCTCTACACTCACCTCCCGCTCGTCCCGAGCGCCTTGAGGAGTCACCTGATGTCCGCTGCGTACACCGAACTCTGCGATCTGCTGCGTCAAATCGGACACCTCACCTCCGTCGCCCACCTCGTCGGCTGGGACCAAGAAACCTACATGCCCGAACGCGGCTCCAGCGCCCGCTCCGATCAGCAGGCCCTCCTCGCCGGCCTCATCCACGAACGCCGCACTCACCCGCACATCGGCGAGCTCATCGCCGCCTGCGAAGCCGACCCCGCCCTCAAGAGCGACCCCCTCGCCGCCGCCAACGTCCGCGAAATGCGCCGCGATTTCGATCGCGAGACCAAGCTCCCCAAGGACCTCGTCGCCGAACTCGCCAAAGTCGGTAGCCAGGCCCAAGAAGCCTGGAAAAAGGCCCGCGAGAAAAGCGATTTCAAGACCTTCCTCCCCTGGCTGGAAAAGATGATCGCCCTCACCCGTCGCAAGGCCGAGTGCCTCAGCAAACCCGGCGCGGCCGAGCCCTACGACGCCCTCATCGACCTCTACGAGCCCGACACCACCGCCGCCCAGCTTGAGGCCGTCTTCACCCCCCTCCGCGCCGAACTCTCCAAACTCATCCAGGAAGTCCGCGACTCCAAGGTCAAGATCAGCACCAAGTGCCTCCAGGCTCAAATCCCCGCCCCCGACCAGCACGCCTTCGGACAAGTCGTCCTCGAGGCCATGGGCTTTGACCTCAAAGCCGGTCGCCTCGACACCACCACCCACCCCTTCTGCCAAGGCATCGGCGCGGGCGACGTCCGCCTCACCACCCGATATCGAGACGAAAAGTTCACCGACGCCCTCTACGGCACCATGCACGAGGGCGGCCACGGCATCTACGAGCAGGGCCTCCCCAAACTCGACAAAGAAGGCAACACCTCCAAGCTCTTCGGCACCCCCCTGGCCGACTCCGTCAGCCTGGGCATCCACGAGAGCCAAAGCCGCATGTGGGAGAACTTCGTCGGCCGCAGCAAGCCCTTCTGGAAATGGGCCCTCCCCAAAAGCAAAAAGCACTTCGGCAAGGCCCTCGCCAAGTTCGACGTAAAAGAGCTTTACGCCGCCACCAACACCACCATCCCCACCCTCATCCGCGTCGAGGCCGACGAAGGCACCTACAACCTGCACGTCATGATCCGCTTCGAACTCGAGCGGGCCCTGATCAACGGCACCATGAAGGTCAAAGACATCCCCGCCGAGTGGAACCGCCGCTATTCGGAGTATCTGGGCCTGGAAGTCCCCGACGACCGCCGGGGCTGCCTGCAAGACGTTCACTGGAGCTTCGGGCTCTTCGGCTACTTCCCCACCTACACGCTCGGCAACCTCTACGCCGCCCAGCTCTGGGAGAAGATCAACGCCGACCTCCCCGACCTCGCCAAGGACATCGGCAAGGGCAAGATGCACGAGCTCAAGGCCTGGCTGAACGCCAAAATCCACGCCCACGGCCGCCGCTACTCCGCCAGCGAACTCTGCCAGAAAATCACCGGCAAACCCCTCAGCGCCGACCCCCTGCTCCGCCACCTGCGCAAAAAAGCTGAGCAGGTCTACGGGATCTAGGCAGAAGTGGCAAAGTGGCAAAGTGGTCGATTGGTCAAGTGGCAAGGTGAACGAACCAAGCTGGCCGCCGGCAGATTTCACTCTGCCACTTGACCACTCTGCCACTTGACCACTTCGCCACTTGGCCATCTGCCGCTTCAAGCCCCGCCCCTATCGCCCCCCCGCCAGCTTCCTCACCGTCATGTCAAACGTCCTCACCATGTTG
>JAKFUN010000231.1 GCA_021732675.1 Phycisphaerales bacterium | reverse complement strand
GGCGTTCGCACCGGAATACCCAAGATCTCAGCCGGCTGGCCCCCGGCGTTGTCATCCAAAATGCACTCAACCCGCGCCCCGCCCTCCACACCCGCCACAACTTCTAGGAAGAAGCGGGTATGTCGCCCAGCGCCGTACACAGCGATCGGCTTACCCTTGGCCTGAAGCCCAACTCGCCGCCACACCTCACGCAAATAGTGCGTGCGGAACTCCACCGGCCAACTCGCATCGCCGCTCATGCAAACCTCCAGTCATCCATGACCTTCGGCCTTTGGTCTGACCTTGCGCCAGAGTCACTTCGCCAGAATCAGCGGCAACAGATCATTGTTCGGCACCGACAGCGCCCCCAGCAGCGCCGCCGCCGCCGTCGCCTCCGCCTCGGTCCCCTTGCTCGCCAGCTCGATCACCGCCGCCACCTGGCGGGGCTCCAGCAGGTTGCCAAACCGTTTCGCCGAGTCCGCGGTCTTCCCGAGCAGCTCCACCCGATCCGCCCCGCTCGCCTTCATCGCCGCCTCCAGCACCGCCCGCTGGGCCCGGTCCTGACTCACGCGGCTCAGCACCTCGCTCACCCCCATCACGTCCACACTCTTGTCGCTCAACGCCCCAATCAACTGAAGGGACGCATCCCCCACGTTCAACGTGCTGTTCCCAGAGACCGCCAAATCCCGCAAGACCGCCAGGCAACGCTTCGCATAGTCCGCCGCCTCCGTCGCGCTGATCGGCCCGCCCGTCGTCGCCTCCACCAACTGGCTCACCGCCTTCTCCGTCGCGTCCTGGCCGATCCCCCCCTGACGCACCGACACCCCCTGCGTCCCGTCGTAGCGATGCCGCAGCTCCGCGTACGCCTCCGGGCCGGTGATCGCCAGCACCGGCGTCGCCGCCAGCTTCGCGCTCCCACGAATCTCCTGCACCAGCGCCGGGAACTTCTCAGCGTTCTGCGCCAACGCCATCACAAAGTCGATCGCCGCCGCCTCCGCAATCGGCGAGGCGATCTCCGTCAGCGTCGCCCCGTGCGGCAGCACGGTGTAGCCCAGCTTCTCGAGCGAGCGCCGCGCGCCCTGATAGGCCTCGCTGTTGCCCCCCACCACCACCGCGAACTGTGCCGTCCCGCCTCGCAGACTTGCCGCCAACGTCGGCACCACCCGCTCCGCACCCTCAAACAGGCTCTGAGGCTGGCTCGCCCCGATCGCCAACGCCGCCTCCGTCTGCACCCGCCGGTCCGGATACGTCAGCGCTTCCACCAGCGGCCCACGCGCCTCCGCCTTGATCGCCCGCCCCCCCGCCGTCTCTTCCACAATGTGCAACGCCCGCCGCGCCAGCGGGGTGTCCCGCGCGCTCAGCGCCCGCGAAAGGACCAGCTGCGCCACATCTCCCCCCGCCGCCGACGCAAAATAATCCGCGCTGTGCCGAGGCTTGGCGTTGTTCGCCGCCAACCCAGGCAGCGGATACGCCGGATTCACATACCCCTTGGGGGTATCAATCTCCCGCGAGAAGTTCGACGCGATCCACAGCGACAACGTCGAGGGCGAAACCCCGCCCGTCCCCTGCTGGATCTCCATCGCCCGCTCCGCCAACTGCATCGCCATCGCCTCGTTGTAGACTTCCGTCCGGATCGCCGTCTGGTTCAGCCCCGTCCCCGGGTCATACGCCCACAGAATCTGAAACTCTTCGCCCGGGAAGCTCAGGCTCTCCGCCTTCTCGGCGTAATAGCTCTCCGCCAACGCCGCGTACAGCTCCGCCGTCGGCTGGCTCGCCCCGCCGATCCGCGTAATCGCCCGCTGGCTTGCCGCCTTCACCTTTGCAGACTTGGTCGTCTCCGCCAAATCGCTCAGGAAAGGCAAGCTCGTCCGCCACGGAATCAGCCCCAGCACATCCGCCACCCGCTCCTGCTGCGCTTCGGGCATCTTCAACATCGCCACCGACAAGGGCACCGCAGCCTGCCGACCGAGATCAATCAGCACCCGCTGCACCTCGGCACTCCGCGCCCCGTTCTGGGTGTTCAGCAAGTTCTCCAAAAGCTGCGGGACCGCATACTCCCCCGCCGCCAGCAGCCGCTCCCGCGCCAACAACCGCCCCCGCACCGTCCCGGTAAGCTCAGTGATCGCCTTGGCAATCTCATTCGGGTCCCGCGCACGGCTCAGCTTCCCCGCCTCCATCGCCTTCATGATCCCGCCCGCAATCCCCGCCAACTCCGGCCGCCGCGCCGCAATCTGCAGCGCGTTATCAATCTTCTCCAGCTCCCCGCTCTTCTCGATGATGTCCACCACCTTGGCAGGGGGGAGCTTCAAGTCCAGAAACTGCGTCCCCGTGCCCGCCGCCGCGTCAAAGCTCGCGATCCGGACATAGTGCGCAAAGTCGCTGATGAGCCGGGTCGCCGCCCCGTCCGCTTCCTTCTGAGCCGCGTCCGGCGCCCCCGCAGGCTGGGCATAGGCCGTTCCGGCCAACAGCGTCAACGAAAGCGCCGCCACCCGGGCCAGACCCGAGGCAGCCAAGGCGGAAGACAAGCACGCAAAGGCGGAACGGTGCGTCACAATCGACTCCTATCGCCGGAACTTCTGACCCCGCCACCGGGACCAAAGGCCCAATCCACAACCAAGACGCCTGCGCAGAGGCAAAACCGGTGCGGCGCAAGAGGCTCTCCCCTCACAAATGCCGCCCGGACCAAGGCCAACACTGTACCGGACCAAAGGCAAAGTCGTCAACTCCCCTCTCGCGCATTCGCCACCGTGATCCCGACCCTGCGGGTGACCCCGTGACGAAGGGCCGCCAATACCGGGGAGCCAGTTATCCGCCAAAAACCACGTCCCAAAAGGCGAAGTTTGCGCCGAGGGGATGACTGGGCTCATTCTGAGCCTTTTTGCAACCGATCGAATGGCGGAGTCGGCTTGCCCGGTGGAGCACCAGGCAAACACCGGCTTTATGTCTCCCCCCGAGGTGCGCTTATGCCATTTGACAAAGAAGTGTTGACCACCGGTGAGGTTGCCAAGATCTGTAACGTGGCGCCCCGGACCGTCTCGAAATGGTTCGATTCCGGCTCGCTCAAGGGTTACCGCATCCCGGGCAGCCGCGATCGCCGCATCCCCGCCTCCGAACTCATGAAATTCATGCGGGCCCACGGCATCCCCCTCGAAGGCCTCAACTCCGGCCGCACCCGCGTCCTCATCGTCGACGGCGAACGCGAAGTCGTCGACACCCTCGAACGCATCCTCACCGAGCAAACCAGCTACGACGTTCGCACCGCCACCAGCGCCTTCAAGGCCGGCATGGAATGCGAAAAGTTCAAGCCCCATGTCCTCCTCCTCGACCTCCACCTCGGCGCCGACGCCGACAGCCGCGCTTTCGCCGAAAGCGTCCGCAAAAACGAACAACTCCAGTTCACCAAGATCGTCGCCATGAGCGGCAAACTCACCGAAGGCCAGTCCCAGGGCCTCCGCTCTCAAGGCTTCGACGTCTTCCTCAAAAAGCCCTTCCAGGTTCGACAGGTCGTCGAAGCCATCGAAGCCGCCACCAATCTCGTCGCCTAACCGACAGCTTCCGACACGCACAGAACGCACGGGCCATGCAAGGACGCGTGGCCCGTGCGTTTTTCTTCAGGAATCGTGCAAAGTGCGCAAATAGTTGGAAGTTTGGCACTTCTGTGGTTGCAGAACGATTATGCTGACCCCACATGGGCAGGTTTGTGGCCGGAACCCGACGCATGGCCTTCACCCCGGTGCGCAAAAGCGTGCCGTGGATGGCTACTTGCCTTGGCCAGAGCTTCCGCTCGCTCGGTTCCAAACTCTTGGCCTCTCACAAAGCCCGGGCCTACGACGGCTTGCTCGCGGATGAACTCCAGGTTGAGCCATATCGATCGCTCTTGCAGTCCCTAGGACGGCAGAATCCCCGACGCGAGATGATCGGGACCGGCGACCCCACCTCCCCCACCGCGCGTATCGCCACCGAGGAAATCGGAGCCCGCCGGGGCGAAGTACTCGTCTTCGTGCACGGGGTCTTCGCAGATCGCACCATGTGGCGCTTTGTCGCCGGCGCGCTCGCCCCTCGCCACAACCTTCTCCTCATCGATCTCCCCGGCTGTGGCGACAGCGACAAGCCCCACCCCACCAA
>JAKFUN010000049.1 GCA_021732675.1 Phycisphaerales bacterium | reverse complement strand
CGCCTGCGACGGGCAGGACCCTGAGGAGTTGTGGTCGCCGCCGGGCGAAGGAGGCGGGGCATGAGCTCTGCCGGGGGCCAGCAGGTAGGGGAGATCGGCGGGGGCGAGGACGCGCTGGTGGTGGCGATCGCGCTGGCGGGGGCGTTGGCGGAGCTTGGGTGTTGCGAGATCACGCTGACGCCCAAAGAGGGGGAGCCCCGGGTGATGCAGCCTCGGGTGACGAACTTGCCTCGAGAGCTGATTAGCGCCTCGCCATGTGAGCTTGAGTGTGTGCTGCCGCTGGGTCGCCCGTCGATCCATGTGTGGTTCGCGGGGGCGATCGCGACGTGGTCGACGTCGGACGCGTGGGCCGCGAAGGCCTTGTCGCGAGTGGCCCTGCGCTGAGTGGGGCGGGCGAAGGGCCACGCAAGCGAAAAGAGCGGCCGATTGTTTCCAATCGCCCGCCCGGAGGGAGAAAGAGAGTTCGTGTGTGGGTCGATTAAGCCGCGAGCAGGCCTGCGAGGTCGCCGGCTTGCTGTTGGACGAGGTTGCGGAGTTCGGCGAGCTTTTCGGCGGACATCTTGAGGTGATCGAGCACCGCGGGGTCGACCGAGGTGTTGAGGATGTCCTGGCGGAAGCCCACGCCGGTGTCGGCGGCGAGCCGGTCGGCGACGTGAACGATGGCGGTCAGGGTGCGGGTCTCAGCCGCCAGCTTCATGGGCTGGTGGTGAAAGCCCGTGACGAGCGCGAAGTTCTTGGGGAACTTCCACTTCTCGCACAGCCCCGCCCCGAACTCTTCGTGCGTCGCCTGGTAGACCGCGGTCTCGTTGGCGAGCATGTCGCTGGCGGGGATGCCCTTGCTGTCGGCCCCGGTGCGGCGGAGAACATCGAGCAGCTTGGGGCGGTCGTACTGCATCTCGACCATGATGCCGATGTCGTGGATCAGCCCGGCCAGGAAGGCCTCGTCGGCCAGGCCAAGCTTTAGCGCGTTGGCGATCATCTTGCTGGCGCCCGCAGTGATGTTGCAGTGGGTCCACAGGTCCTTCGCCGAGAAGTTGGGCGTCAAGTCGCCCCCCCGGAAGAGCTTGGCCAGGCTCGCGGCGATCGCGATGTTCTTGACGGCATTGAGCCCCAGCATCACGATCGCGCGGTTGATCGACGCGATCTGCCCGGGCAGCCCGTAAAACGAGCTGTTGACGACCTTCAAGATGCGGCTGCACAACGCCGGGTCGGCGGAGATCACCTTGTGCAGGTCTTGGGCCGTGCTCTTGGGGTCTTCCACGAGCTCGACGATTTTGACGGTAATTTCTGGCAGGGTCGCGATGTGGCTGATCTCTCGAATCGCGCCGGCGACTACCTGCTCACGGTCTTGGGCAAGGACGGTCATGATGGGCTCCCTCCGGGGGTCCGTCCCCGGCTGCCCTCACCATCGTCACTCCAATATTCCGACTTTGGTCCGGGTTTCAGGGTCGCGCGCTAATACGCGCAACGCTTGCGGCTAAACCCGGGGGCACGAACGTCTACCCGGGCCAATACCCCCGCGATCCGCTCCCCCGCGCGCCCATCCCCATATCCGTGGGCCACCGCCTTGCCGTGCTGCAACCGTGCCGTCGCCAACGCCTCGGGAAGCTCTGCTGGCCCCGCGATGCTCAGAACATTGCTGAACCGTTCCCTCCCCGATTGTCGGGGTCCGATATCAATCGCCGGCAGGCCAAGGGCGGCGGCCTCAATCAGAGCCGCCGAACTGTTCCCAACCAACACCCCCCCGGTGGCCACCAATCGCTTGAGCACCCCCACAAACAGGGGTCGAGTCAGGTGCCCGCGTGCCACAAAGCCTCCCGGGCGACGGCTTTGTTCTTGGGTGATCGCTTCCATGATCCCCTCCCGGCCCGCGTCGAGGTTGGGTTGCATCGCCAACACACGCAGCCCTCTCAGCTCGGCCAAAACCCCCTCGGCCAGCGCTCGCTCCGCCGGGGCGTCCCCCCGGGACGGGTGCATCAAGAAGACCGCCTGGGGTTCCCCCAGCTCCACCCAGGCTTCGTCACTGAGGCTCGGCATCTCACCCAGCTCATCCAGGGCTGACGACCCGACCATGTGAACCCGGGCGGCATCCTCGCCCATGCGAATCAGCCGCTCGGCGCTCTCGGGGGTGGCCGGGAAGTGAATGTGGGCCAGCTTGGTGATCGCGTGGCGCATGGCCTCGTCCGCGATCCCCTCCGCACGATCGCCCCCGTGAATGTGGGCCAGGGGCAGGCCTCCCAGGCTGGCGGCGGTGGCGGCGGCAAAGGCCTCGATGCGATCCCCCAGCACCACCACCAGGTCGGGCGTGATCTCGCCAAAGACTCGCCCGAAGCGCCCCACGCCCCGCCCGACTGATTGGACGTCTTCATCGCGCCCGGTTCGTCCGGCCACCTGCATCGGGACGATGCCTGCGATGGGGAAGTCGGCCTTGACGTCGCGGAAGGTCTCGCCCGGCAGGACCAGGTGCGACCCCGCGGCGACCACCATCAGGCTGAGCTCGGGGCGGGCGGCGATCGCCCGCATGACCGGACGCAACAGGCCATATTCGGCACGCGAGCCGGTGACGACGGCAACGCGGAGGGAGTGGGCGGTAGGGTCGGGCATAGGGGCTTCTTCGGATGGTGGTTGTGGCCTGATGTGGCACGGGCTTCCCGCCCGTCTCTCTCGCCCACATCCCGCGACTTGGTGGCGAAGGGGAATTTCACGTTGATGAGCAACGCAGGAAGACAATGAACACGGGCTGGAAGCCCGTGCCACAAGCCTCGAGCAATCTCAAGGGGTGCTTCTTACTTGGACCCCTTCACCGGCTCGCCCTCCACGGTGTACTCCACCGGCTCAGGGAGCTTCAGGTCCGCGATCTGCTTCTTGATGAGTTCCTTGTCGCCCATCAGCACCAGCACGCCCTGCTCAATGGGCAAGGCGGCCCGGGCCAGGGCGTTGAGGTCGCCGGCGCTCATGCCTTGCATGGAGGCGACGTCCTTGCCCAGCGAACCAAAGGGAATGCCGTCGATCACCAAGCTGGCGGCGGTGCTCACCGTGCCCCCCATGCCCTCGAAGCTCTGGATGGTCTCGGTGCGCAGGGTTTCGCGGGCCTTGACCAGTTCGCTCTCGGAGATGTCGCCATTGCGGATGCGTTCGAACTCGCTGGTGAACTCCTGCAGCGACGCGCCCGTGACGTCGGCCTTGACCGAGGCGCGGGCGAGGAAGTAGCCGGTGCTGGCGTTCATGACGAAACGCGAGCCAGCCCCGTAGGTGTAGCCGTGGGCTTCGCGGAGGTTGGCGTTGAGCCGGCTGGTGAAGCTCCCCCCCAGGATGGTGTTAATGAGGCGGTAGGCGACGCGATTCTTGTCGGTGACGCGCGGGCCGGGGGTGACGTAGCGGACGACGGTCTGCACCGCGCCGGGCTTGTCGACCAGCACCACCCGCAGGTCTTTGGACGCAATCGGAGCAATGGCGGGCGCGGGCTTGCGGGGCTCGCCCCCGGTCCAACCCTCAAACAGCTTGGCCATGGCCTTGGCCACTTCGTCCTTGGTGACGTCCCCGGCGACCACCACCGTGAGGTGGCCCGGGCTAAAGAGACGCTGCTGGGCGTCTTTGATGTCGCCCAAGGCGAGCTTGGCGACGGTCGCTTCGGTGCCATCGCTGGGCCAGGCGAAGGGGCTGGCGTCACCAAAGAGCACGCGCTGGCCGACCCGCCCGGCGACGACCATGGGGTTGTCGGAGGCCTGCTTGAGGTCGTCGATGTGCAGGCGTTGCACGCGTTCCCAGTCCTGCGCCTCCATGGTCGGCTCGCGCAGGGCCAGGCGGGCGAGGTCGATCGCCTTGTCGAAGTTGCGTTTGACGACGGTCATCGAGACGCTGCCCGAGTCGGTGCCGGCTCCGGCGTTGAAGGTGGCCCCAAGGCTCTGCACCGCGTCGGCGAACTCGGAGGCCGAGTACGGGCCGGCGCCCTCGCCCATCATCTGGGCGGCCAGGGTGTGCTGGCCGGCCTTGGCGGGGGTGTCAAGCGGGCCCCCGGGCGTAAAGACGAAATCAACGCTGACCAGCGGCAGTTCGGGCTTGTGCCAGAGCATGACCTGCGTCCCGCTCCCGATGGTGAAGGTCTCGGGGGCCCGCTTG
>JAKFUN010000157.1 GCA_021732675.1 Phycisphaerales bacterium | reverse complement strand
GAAGGCGTGAAGGTGGGCCCGTCTCCCGATTGGCTAAAGAAGCGCTTAGAAAGCGTGGGAATTCGCGCTCACAATAATATCGTGGATATTACCAACTTTGTGCTCTTTGAAGCGGGCCAGCCGTTGCATGCCTTTGATGCCGATAAGCTTTTGCAAGGTGGAAAAATTCGCATCAATGTGCGCGGCGCTAATCCGGGAGAAAAGTTTCATACTCTATCGGATAAGGTGGTAGATCTTGTGGCCAATGATTTAGTGATCGCTTCTGGCGCGGGGGATGGGGCGGCCGTAGCGCTTGCGGGAGTGATGGGCGGCAAGGATTCTGAAGTGTCGGAAGGCACAGTGAATGTATTTCTGGAAGCTGCGGAGTTTTTTTCCTCAAACGTACGCAAGACAAGTCGTCGGCTGGGTCTTCTTTCCGATGCGGCCTACCGCTATGAGCGCGGCGTGGATTCGGCGAAAGTTCGTTGGGCCATGGATCTCGCAACACATTTGATAGCCGAGCATGCCCAAGGCAAAGCGCAAAAGGTAATTATGGCTCCGGACAGCGATGCGCTGCCGCCACAAAAGACAATCCGCCTGCGGGTGAGCGAAGTGCAGGAGCGGGACGGGTTGGACATCACGATCCATGGCGAGCGCGGGTATCACATGGAGTCGTGAGCCTTGTGGGGGAGATTGGGGAGAAGCTTGGGAAAGACACAGGCCAGAGACCTGTGCCACGAGATTTGGCAATTCGGCGGTGCGAGCCGACGCACGGGCTGGAAGCCCGTGCCACTGGAGCATTGGGCATGAAACTGATCAACGCGATTATCCGTCCGGAGCGGCTTGAGGCGACGCAGCGCGAGTTGCGGGCGGTGCTGGACGAGCAGGACAACTACCGGATCACAGTGTCGCCGGTGCGCGGGCACGGGGCGCAGCGGGGCGAGGTGGAGTATGTGCGGGGGCAGGCGGTGCAGCCGCCGATGGTGGAACGGGTGCAGGTGACGATCGCGGTGAACGACCATTATGTGGAGCCGGCGGTGCAGGCGATTCTGCGCGGGGCGCGGACGGGCGATGTGGGCGACGGCAAAATCTTTGTGCAGCCTCTGGAAGAGTGCATCAAGATTCGGACGGGCGAGCGCGGGCCGGGGGCGATTTAGTTGGTTGCGGTCAGGCCATGCGGACCCAGCGGATGAGGGTCGCGAAGTTGGGGGGCTTGCCGTACATCAGGACGCCGATGCGGAAGATCTTGGCGGCGGCCCAGACGGCGAAGACGACGCCCGCGGCCCCGACGAGCATGGAGGCGGGGATCTGCCAGGCGGGGATGGGTTCGCTCCCGCTGATGCGGAGGATCATGATGAAGGGGTTGATGAAGGGGACGAAGCTGCACCCGACGGCGAAGGGGGAGTTGGGGTTGCGGATGATGGGGAGCCAGAGCATCATGGGAATGATCAGCAGCATCATGATGGGGCTCATCAGGGATTGGGCTTCGGCGACTTCGGTGACGGCGGCGCCGACGGCGGCCATGAGGGCGGAGATCGAGAAGTAGGCGATGGCGAAGTAGATGACCATGTAGACGAGGTTCTGCCAGGGGACGAGGTCGAGCATCGCGAAGGCGATGAGGGCCAGCACGCCGGTGCAGCTGTAGAGCAAGAGGACCATGAGCCCGACGGCGCCCTTGCCGATGATCTTGCCGGCCAGGAGCTGGATGGGGGAGGCGGCGGAGAGGAGCACTTCCATCACGCGGCTGGATTTTTCCTCGATGGTGCTCGTGAGGAGATACTGCCCGGCGGTGAAGACGCTGATCCAGATCAGGAACATGAAGGCCCCGGGGACGAGCATTTGCAGGGCTTCGTTGCTTTTGCGTTCGCCGGCGGCGGTGACGATCTGCATGTCGGCCTGGGGGCGGGAGATGAGCCCGCGGACTTTGGAGGCGTCCAGCCCGCTGGATTTAAGGCGGGCGTCGACGATGGCTTTGCCCGTCTCGGTGCGGATGTCGCGGGTGACTTCCACGTCCAGGCGCGGGGCGGCGAAGAGGGGAAAATCTGGGTAGGAGATGGCGTCAGAGCCGGAGGCGACTTCTCCCTCGACGGTGGCGCTGGGGATGACCAGCAGGGCCAGACGCGGGTCCGGGCCCATGTCGCTGAGGCGCTTGCCGGCGATGGCCCGCATGTCGGCTTTGGCGGCTTCCAGGTCGGTGTCGGGGGGGAGGATTTTGACGGTCAGCATCGGGAGGCTGGGTTCGCTTCCGGGAAGCTGCGAGCCCTTGGTGAGCTGTTCCTGGGTCTTGGCGTCAACGCCGATGGCCTTGGTCGCGGCGTCGGTGATCTGCTTCGTCTCTTCTTCGCGGCGCGAGCGGATGCTCGACTCGGTGAAGGCGTTGGCCAGCTGCTCGGCGACCTTGCCGGAGTGATCGATCACCGCGATATGCCCGTGCACGGTGGGGGGCTTCTGGTTCATCAGGATCGGCGTCAGGGCGACGACGACGCCGATCATCACCGGAGGCAGCAGGATGCCGAAGGCAAAGCTGCGGGTGAGGACCACGGCCAGGAACTCGCGAATCGCGATGGTCAGGATCTTGTTCATGGGAGAGGGTGCTTTGGGGGCGTCGGGCTGGGGCGGGTGTGGGTCAGGCTGCGATGGTGGGAGCGAGGGTGGCGGGTTAGTCGCCGGAGGAACTGCCCTCGCCCCAGTTTCCGGCGGCGAGCAGGAGAAGTTGCTCGCGCTCCTGGGGGGTCTTGGCGGCCTTTAGAACGATTTCGAGGAAGACGTCTTCGAGGGTGGGGCGCACGATCTCGATGCGGGAGACGGGCATGGCCTGAACGATGCGAGTGAGGACCTGGTCGGGGCGTTCGCGGCCATCGAGGGCAAAGATCAGGCGGTGGTCCTTGCGGGAGATGGAGTCCACCCCGGGGAGGCGGGGCAGGGCCGCGAAGTCTTCGTCGGAAAGCGGGTGCAGGGGGTGGGCCTCGACGGTTTTGGGATCAAAGCGGCTGCGGATCCCGTGGGGGGTGTCGTCCAGCACTTTGGTGCCGTCGTTGACCATGATGACGCGATCGCAGACTGCCTCGGCCTGGCTCATTTGGTGGGTGGAGAAGATGACGGTGCGGCCGGCTTTGTGCTGTTCGTCGACAAGGGTGCTGAGCAGGCGGGCGTTGACGGGGTCCAGGCCGGAGAAGGGTTCATCGAGAATGAGGAGGTCGGGCTCGTGGATGACCGAGGCGATGAACTGGACCTTTTGCTGCATGCCTTTGCTGAGTTCTTCGCAGCGTTTTTTGGCGGAGCCGAGGAGCTCGACGCGTTCGAGCCAGCCGCGGATGCGTTTGTCGAGCCCGGCGTTGTCGATCCCCTTCAGGCGGGCGATGTAGGTGAGGAAGGTGTTGACCTTCATTTTTTTGTAGAGCCCGCGTTCTTCGGGGAGGTATCCGATGCGGTCTTTGCTCTCGACGGCGGACTTCTTGCCCAGCACGCTGATCTCGCCCGAGTCGGGGAAGATGATCGACATGACCATGCGGATGGTGGTGGTCTTGCCCGCGCCGTTGCGGCCGATGAGCCCGACGAGCGAGCCTTGGGGGATGGAGAAGGTCATGTCGCGTACGGCGGGCTTGCCCGCGAAGCTTTTGTTGATGCCCTTGAGCTCGATGGCTGCCGTCACGAAACCTCCTCGGTGCGATTCTCCGCCCATGCCCGGTCCAGAAAGCCGACCTGAGTGTCCAGACCCTACGCCAGAATAGCGTCGCGAAGCGGGCCGGAAGGGATCCGGTCGGGTTGTCAGGATTATTGGGGGAGCGAGGCGGGGCGTTTCGTTCCTATCCTGTGTGAGAATGTCGAACGCCGCCCCGACTGAGTTTAGTTTGGCCCCCCAGCTTCCTGCGCGGGCCATTGAAAAGTTGCGAGAGCTGGACGCCAAAGAGCGTCAGCTCAGCGCCTCCCTCGAAGACCCGGAGGTCCTGGCGGACCATCGAAAGGTGCGGGATTTATCGGTGCAGCGCCGGGCGATCGAGCCGGTGGCGGCGGGTTATCGGCGTCTGCTGGATCTTGAGAAGGAAGCCGCGGGGCTTCGGGAGTTGTTGAGCGCGACCGGGAAGGACGCTGACCCCGAGCTGGCGGGGATGGCGAAGGAGGAGCTGCCTCGGGTGGAGGCATCGGCGCGGCAGGTGGTGGAGGAGATGCTGTCGCGGCTGGTGACGAGTG
>JAKFUN010000230.1 GCA_021732675.1 Phycisphaerales bacterium | reverse complement strand
AGATGCACCCCGTCGAGCTCGTGGCTGTCATGCAGGCACCCATTGAACTTGATCTCGTCGATCTTCGCGATCGCCCCAATCCCCCCCGGCCCGATCTCCTGCACCTCGATGTGGTCCTTGCCCTGCATCACAAACAAGTGGGCGACCTTGATCGGCTTCTTGTGGTCGTCGATCAACAACTCCGTCTTGGCCCGCACCGTCCCCTGATGCACGCGAAAAATCCCAACCTTGCCAAGAAACGGGTCGGTGCTGACCCGGAAAATGTGCGCCAGCACCTTCCCCGCCGGGTCCGGCTTGGCGTGCCATTCGTGCTCCTCCCCCGTCGCCCCGTCCGCCCCCACCTCGCGCTTCACAAACTCCGGGGGGTTCACCTCCTCCGGACTCGGGCACAAGCTGGCGAAGATGTGCAACAGATCGTCCACGCCCGCCCCCGACTTGCCACTCACAAAACACAACGGAATCAGATGCGCCTGCTCCAAGGCCTGCTCGAACGCCCCGTGCAGGCGCCCAAGGTCGATCCCCCCGTCGCCGTTCTCCAGATACTGCAGCGTCAGGTCGTCGTCCACCTCGATCACCTGCTCCACGATGCGCTTGTGGGCCTCGCGCACCGACGAGAAGTCCGCGTGGTTGCCCAGCCCGTCCGTCCCGTCGTGCTCAAAGACATTGATCACGCTGGTCCGCTGCTTCATGGGCAGGTTGATCGGCAGCAGCGTCGCCCCCAGCATCGCCCGCAGCCGATCCACCAACTCCTCCAGCACCGAGGTCGGGGCCTCGTCGATCTTGTTGATGATCACCAGCCGCGGGATCCGCCGTTCCTCCGCCACCGCCAGCAACCGCCGCGCCACGCTGTCAGGCCCCTTCAACGCGTCGATCACCACCGCGATCGTCTCGCACGCCGGAAAACACGCGATCGCGTGCCCCACAAAGTCCGCCAGCCCAGGCGTGTCGATCAGGTTGATCAGGTGGCCTTCGTGACTGAAGTGCAGCACCCCGGGTTGCAGCGAGTGCTTGTGCGCCCGTTCCTCGTCCGTAAAGTCCGACACTGTCGTCCCCTCGGCCACCGTCCCCAGCCGCTTCGAGGCCCCGCACATGAACAGCAGACGCTCCGCCAGCGTCGTCTTTCCCGCCGCCGCTGAGCCGCACAGGCAGATGTTGCGAACCTTGGCTGGGGGAGTGATTGCAGTAACCGCCATCGGGCACAAACTCCTTTCGCGCCCCGCCCAAGTTGGGCCAGGCGGAGCGGGTTTGAGGGCGGTCGGCGGCCCGGTTCCCCCCGGGCTTCGTCGGCCATCCACATCATAAGGTTTTTTGGCCCCCCGTGCGACCCAATTCAATCCAAACTTCTTCGTGCTTCCGCGTGAGCCCGCTCCCAATCCTCCGTTTCCTCCTTGCGTCTGTGCAACTTTCGGCCCGGTTCGGGGTGTTCCCGATCGAGCCGCCAAAGCACAAAAAATCGTGAGGAGTCTGGCCATGAACTTCAAAATGTGCGTCGTATCGGTGGTGGTGCTGGCAGGTGGCGTCGCGAACGCCGGAATGCTCCAAAAGCCCAACGGCAACTGGGCCGGAGGCAATCAATACGCCAACGCCGGAAACAATGTCTGGGTCCGCTCCTACGCCCCCAGCCTCGCCAACGCCAACGATGCCCCCGGTTTCTCCGCCGCACTCCAACGCCAGAACTTCCGCCAAGACGCCGAGGGGACCGGCGTCCTCTCAGGTTCCTTCACCCTCGACCAGAACACCGCCTGGGCCACCAACGAACCCGCCCAGCACTTCTACGGCTACACCGGGGGCGCCTTCGATGCCGCCAACCGCCCCAACACCCTCGGCAATGCCTTCGCCCTCTCCTACACCCCCGCCGGCAACGACCCCCTCCGCGAAAACGCCCGCTGGCTCCAAGTCATCCGCACCAACGACCCCCTCGCCTGGGGCCGGGCCAACGGCACCGCCATTCCCGGCGACAACGGCTTCACCTGGTACATCGACAACGGCTGGCCCGGCTCCACCCCCGGCGCCGACCCCTTCTACGGCGCCGACGACAACCTCAACAACACCGGATACGCCGCCAACGGCCGCGGCTTGATCGATTCCCCCTCCCGCGCCTTCCAAACCGGCATCATCTGGGAAGCCTGGGCCTTCATCTCCACTCGCGACTCCTCCGGCAACCTCACCGTCTACGACGGCGTCCACTGGGGCTTCGAAACCTCCGCCGTCCCCACCCCCGGCAGCCTCGCCCTGCTGGGTGTTGGCAGCCTCCTGGCCTTCCGCCGCAAGCGCTAAACGCCCCCATTCCACCGAAAACCGCTCCCAGCCCTCGATGCAGGTGGGTGCAGGTCCAAAAAAAGTGAGCCGAGCAGGCGCCCGATCATGTCGGCGCCTGCTTCTTGCATATCGACGATCCCGAATCTACGAGCCCAAAGCGCCAGCGAGGCTCACCTTCGCAATCGACCGTCGCGGCAACCCTCGCCGCCACTTCGGTTTTCGGGCTTATCTCCTCCCAAACTGCCCACTCGAAACTACCGCGCCCGGCGAATCTCCTCCCACGAAACCCCAAACCGCGCCAGGTACTTCCGCAGCCGGTCCGCATCATTGCTACTCGTCTTCCTCACGCGGCTGTGCGCAAACAGCCTTCGCCCCGCCTCCGACAGTGACGTCGCCTGCGCACACACGCTCAGCACGTCCTCAAGCTGGGAGCGATCAAACCGGTCAAGCGTCGCCGCCACCGCACCCAGGTGCACCTCGCACAGGTCCGGGCCCGCCGATGCACCTGCCCCACGCTCAGCGCCCCGCCACGCCGTCGCCAGCCGCGCCGCTTCAGCCGCCACCACCTCTTCCGAGATCCGCCCCGCCGGCGCCAGCGTCGCCATCCGAGTCACCGACGCCGAAAGATCTCGAAAATTGCCCGACCAGGTCGCCCCCGCGCTCCCCGCAAACGCCACAAACGCCTCCCGCGCCTCAGTGCCAAATCGCACCGTCCGCCCCGTCCGCTCCGCGAACTGCGCCAGCTCATACTCCAGATTCGGCTCGATGTCCTCACGCCGCTCCCGCAAAGGCGGCAATCGAATCGTCCACAAGTTGATCCGCGCCAACAGATCCTCGCGAAAATCTCCGGAGCGAACCCGGGCCGCCAGATCGCGATTGGTCCCGGCAATCAACTGAAACTCACTCCCCGACTCTTCATCCGCCCCCAGCGGAAAAAACCGCTTCTCCTCCAGCGCCCGCAGCATCATCGCCTGCTCGTCCAGGCCCAGCTCGCCGATCTCATCCAGAAACAGCAGACCCCGGTGGGCGGACCGAAGCAGCCCCGGCCGATCCGCCGCCGCTCCCGTGAACGCACCCTTCTTGTGCCCGAACAACGCCGACATCGCCGCGTCCCCACGCAGCGTCGCACAGTTCACTTCCACAAACGCGCCATCCAGCAAGTGCCGACGCTTCTTGAGCTCGTAGATCCGCCGCGCCAGTTGGCTCTTGCCCGCCCCCGTCGGGCCCATCAGCAACATCGGGTCCACCGAGTTGGCCGCCACTTGCTCCACCTCCTCAATCAGCCGGTTGAACGCCGCATTCCGCGTGGCAATCCCGCTCTTCAGCCCCGCCACATTGTCGCTGAACTCGCGCTGAAATCGGGCCGCGATCTTCTCATACTTGGAGAGGTCCAAATCGATCACGCGATAGTCGCCCGCCGGATCGCGGCCTTCCCGCGCCGGGCTCGTCTGAATCAGCTTGGCCGGAAACCGCCGCGTCTCCGTCAGCAAAAACAAACAGATCTGCGCCACATGCGTGCCGGTGGTGATGTGTACCAGATACTCCGTGTCCCCACGAAACTCATACCCCGCCGCAAAATCATGCAGGCTGGTGTACACCTCCTCAAAGTCCCACGGATCGCGCTGCTCCACAATGTGCCGGCCCACCTTGGTCTCGGGCGACACTTTCTCGATATCCGCCACCAACTGCTCAGCCAGTTTGGTAAACCGCCGCGGATGCAAAAGCTCCAGCCGATCAACCAGCAGGTCCTCGTGCTGGCATAGCGAAACGTTGGGCCGCCACCGCTCCCAACGATTGGGCCCATGCCCAGCATCCAACACCGTCCCACAAACCGAGATGACGATGCGTCGCTTGGGCGTAGATTTTCGGATACGTTTCATATACGGCAGTATACACATCGGCCACGCCAAGGTCCAATAACTTTCAGGGGGGTGGGGG
>JAKFUN010000080.1 GCA_021732675.1 Phycisphaerales bacterium | reverse complement strand
CAACCGCACCACATATCCCTTGGGCACGGAGACCGAAACCGCCACCGAGGTCGACTGCCCCTTGGGGTCCACGATCCGCTCGGTGCGTGTGCCGAAGCGATTCTCGTTCTCGACGACTTCGTCGTTGTTCTCGGTCTTCGACCCGCTCGACCCGCCCGCGCGGGTGATGTCCGCCGCCTGGTTGGCCTCGACCCCCGGGACAGCCGCCCCGGACGCCTCGTTCGAGTTGTTGGTGGTCGTCGTCGTTTTCTTCGTGAGCTGCACCGTGCCCTGCTTTTCGGGCATGTACGACTGCACCTCGGAGACACTGCGCGTCACGTCCACCGACGCGGTTACCGCCACCTGCACGCCCGGGATGTAGCGAAGAAAATCCTCGATCTTCTCGCGGGCCTGGCGCTCCACTCGCTGCGCGTTGTCCAGGGCGAGCAGCGACGCCTGCGATTCATCGCTCGACACCGTGCGCCTGGCCCCGGTCCCCGCGTCGGTGATGTTGATCCGGTCCGCCGACAACCCCGCCACACTCCCCGCCACGACGTTGGCGATCCCGTCGATCACCGCCTGCGGAATGGCCTGCCCCGACGAACTCTTTACCGACACCGCCGCCGTCGGCTTGCGCATCGACGCGCCGAAACCTTCAGCATCTGGGATCTCCATCACGACCGTCGCGGCATACCCGGCCCCGAATCCCTCGATCATCCTCGCCAACTCGTTCTGCAGCGCGATCCGATAGTTCTGCTTATTCGAATCTCGCGAGTTCATCCAGTTCTGCTTCGAGATCAGCGTCTCGAAGTACAAGGCCCGATCCTTGGGCAACCCACCCGCCTGAGCAAGCACCTGTCGTGCCCGGATCGCCTCCGACTCGGGGACCATCAGCTTCCCGCCGGTCAGGGTCGCCTGAATCCCAAAGCTGCTGAGCTGCCCCCCGGCCCGCTCCTTCTCCGCCGCCGTCGCGCTCTCCAGAACCTCCACCCGCGAGGCCCGCGCCGAATAGGCCACCGTGAGCAGCAGCGACAAAATCGCCACGCCCACCGCCAACGCCACGATCATCCAGTGGGTGGCGCCCAGCCCTTTCAGTTGTGTGCGGATCGTGTCGATCGCGCGCTGCAACGCACCCATGCTTCGAGCCTCCGTGCCCTCTGACAGCGCGATCCTCGCGCTCCAACGCGCAAAGCGTGCGCCATGCAGCGCACCTTAACGACGCTACTTCGGACCAATCGGCCCTGGCTCTTGAAACTCATGGAGCTTGTTTCATCGCGGGGCAACGCCCACGCGGCTCACGTACGGATCTGCTTGATCTCTTCGTACGCATCCATCATCTTGTTGCGCAGCGCCTGCAGCATGCGAAACGCGTCGTCGGCCTTGTTCGTCGCCAGGATGACGCCCTCGAGATCCGAACGCTGACCCGTCGCCAGGTCCTCCACCGCCCGAGTGGCTTCCTGCTGAGCTTTGTTGGCCTGATCGAGGCTATCCGTCAGCACATCCTTAAACGACTTCTCAGGCGCGGCCTGCCCATTCGTCCCCTTCGGGAAGAATCGCGAGGCATCAATGCCCCCGCCGCCGCTGATAAAGCCAAGTGGATCCGCCATCGTTCCGTCCGCTCCTGCTCTTCACGCTCGCCGAACCATCTCGCAACTCGCCCGAGATCTTACGCAAGCAGACGCAAAGTCTGGGCCACCATCGCCTTGGTCGCCTCAGCCGCCACCACGTTGGCTTCGTAGGCCCGGCTCGCCTCGAGCGCATTGACTTGCTCGACCACCGGATCCACATTGCTGGTAAGGAGATACCCCTGCCGCGGGCCGCTCTTTTGTGCCAGCGGATTGTCCGGATCCCACCGAAGCCCGAACTCCGAGGGGTCATCCCGAATCTGCGCGATGTGCACGCCAAGCTTGCGCCCAGCCGCAGTTGCCGCCGAAGGGTCGCCAACTTGAAAGAAGACCCGCTTGGCGCGAAATGGCGTCCCATCCGGGTTGATCGCATCGCGATTCGCAAGGTTTGCGCTGATCGCGGTCAGCCGGTTGCGCTGCGCGATCATGCCGCTGGTCGAGATGTCAAGTGCCCCGTACATGCCTTAGCTCTCCTGCCCCAGCCGACTGGTTACACCCGCTCCGCCATCGCGTTTCGCAGCATGCCCACGTGCGTACGCAGCAAATCGCTCGCGGCCCGAAAGACCGTCGTGTTCTCCGCCAGGCTCTGCATCATCCGTTCCAGATCGCGATTGTTCCGATCATGAAACAGCACATTCCCCGACGACGTGCGAGGCCTCAACACCAGGCTCCCTGATCCATCGCGGGCCAGCTCCCGGGTTTCCTTCACGTCCAGCTGCCCCGTCTCGTTCCCCGTCGCCTCGCGCCGGCGCTTCACCGCCTCCGCCAGGTTCTTCTGGAAGCCGCTGGTAGAGACATCCAACGGCACAAAGTCCGGGGTCTCCAGGTTCGCGATGTTGTGCGCAATGAGCTGCTGCCGCTGCGCCGCGAAGGTCATCACCTCCGCCAGCACCGGCAACGGCCCCGAATTGGCAATGTCCGCGATCATCATGGCACCATTCCTCGGCGGGCTCCGCCCGCGTCGTCCGCCAGAATCGCACGCAAACCGCCTGCCAAACCCCAAAGCCCCCCAACCACCCCTACAGCGACACCGGCACCAGCCCGTCGGTCTTCCATTTTTTGAGCTTCAGCCCCAGCGTGCGCACGCCGATCCCCAGCGCCGCCGCGGTCTTCTGCCGATGCCCGTTGAACTGTGTCAATGCGTTCACAATCGCCTCGCGCTCCAGCTCTTCGAGCGAGCGAGGCGGGACGCTGATCCCCGCGCCCGGCTTGGCTTCGATCTGCTGCGGGTGTACTCCCTGCGTCACGACCACAGCCGCCACGGGCAGCACACTCCGATGGCTCGCCCCCGCCATCGACACCCAGGGCGAAACCAGCTCGGGCGTGATGACGCCCTTGCCCGCCGAGGCCAACACCACCGCCCGCTCGCAGATGTTCTGAAGTTCTCGCACATTTCCGGGCCACGAATATCCCTGGAGCAGGGTCAAGACCCCATCATGCATCTCAATCGGCGCCCGCCCCTCGCGCTTGCACACCTCGCCCACAAAGTGCTTGGCCAGGACTGGCACATCCTCCAGCCGCTCGCGCAGCGCCGGCACCCGGACCGGCAACACGCTCAGCCGGAAGAACAGGTCCTGCCGGAACTCTCCCTTGGCACACGCCCCGGGCAGATCTCGATTGCTGGTGGCGATCACCCGCGCGTCCACCCCCATCGTCGTGCTCGACCCCACCCGCTCAAAGGCCCGCTCCTGCAATACCCGCAGCAGCTTGGCCTGGATCTTCGGGGTGATCTCGCTCACTTCATCCAGCAGCAGCGTTCCGCCGTCGGCCAGCTCAAACCGCCCCTTCCGCAGACGCTCCGCCCCGGTGAAGGCCCCACGTTCGTGCCCAAACAGCTCGCTCTCCAGCAGGCTCTCCGACAACGCGGCACAGTTGACCGCCAGATACGCCCCGCACCGCCGCCCGCTCATCTCGTGCACCGCACGGGCCACCACTTCCTTGCCCGTGCCCGATTCCCCGGTCACCAGCACCGTCCCCTGCGAGCTGGAAATCGCGCTGATCTGCTCCTTGAGCTCGCGCATGGCCGGCGAATCACCAATCAGACGCCCCACCCCCGCGTGGCTCCCAGCCGCCAGCGCCGTCGGGCGGGCCTGGGCGCTCGCCCCGCCGGCCAAGAGCACCGCGTTCTCGCGCACCAGACGGCGATGCTCCATCGCCCGCCGTACTGCGATGATGAGTTCATCCCCCTCAAAGGGCTTCGTGAGGTAATCAAACGCCCCCAGCTTCATCGCCTTGACCGCCGTGTCGATCGTCCCGAAGGCGGTCATGAGAATGACCGGCACCTCGTCGTCAAAGGCCCTGAGCTTCTCGATCAACTCGACCCCGGTCATCCCCGGCATCCGCATGTCAGTGACAACCGCGTCCGGGCGGCGTTTCGCGATCGTCTCCAAGGCCCCCGGCCCGTCCGGAGCCGTCAACACCGCGAACCCGGCCCGCTCCAGCGTGGCGCCCACGCTGTCACGCAGCATTTCCTTGTCATCAACAACGAGCACAGTCTTCATGACGCTTGCTCCGAAAGAATGCCTGAATCGGGCGTTCGTCCAGCCCTATCGGCAGAACCCACCGTCGTTGGCAGCAGAATCTCCACACATGCCCCGGGGCCCTCCC
>JAKFUN010000260.1 GCA_021732675.1 Phycisphaerales bacterium | reverse complement strand
GGCCCCTACATCGTTCGAGATCACCCTCGCGATGTCATCCTCCGCATGCACCTGCACGTCAACTCTGACAACCCGACGCAGAAGTCATACTTCCGCGATCCCTTCACGGGTAAGACCGCCGAGCTTCCCAAGATCACCCCCTTCGAGTTCACCACCCTTTCGGTCCTGTGGCCGGCGATTCCTGGTTCGGCCAGCAGCGATCAGGCCCCCAACACCCTGAGCGGCAAACTTCTGCTCAATGACCAGGTGGTTTCCACTCAGCCCACGTTGCTCGAGGGATACCCGGGTGGGGTGCAGTTCGCCCGCTTTGACACCGGCGACAGCCAGGAAAAGCGCGAATGCCGCCAGGTTGACCTCTTCGTCGAAAACCCCATGCGAATCTATCGCACCACGTTCGACGAAGTCGCCGCGTTCAAGGTCCCCTGGCCCACCGGCCCTTGGCCTAAGGACGTTCAATCGCTCATGGCCCCCCAGCTCTTCCTGGAGACGGGTTTGGACGTGACAGGCGCCGCCCGAGCCTACGACGACAAGTTGGTCACCGAAGCGCTAGACCGTTTTCTCAAGCACGCCAAGATCAGCGAACCCAAGGGGGTGCCCCCGGTGGCGCTCGCCAAGGTGCTCACCGCCGCGGTCTGGGAGACCATTCAAATCAGCGGCCAAGGCCAGGCGTCGAAGGATCGCACCGGCGAGTTCGCCGGGCTGACGCTCAACCCGCCTGCCGAGGCGCTCAAGGCAGGGCGAGCCAACGAACACGAAGCCGCGGCTTTGCTCGCCACCATCTTTCGCAAGGCCGGGCTACCCGCCCGCGTCGTGATCGGTTGGGAGGCGGGAACGGGCGAGGCCCGCTTCTTGTCCAAGTCCTCCACCCGTAATCGCGTCCGGACTTGGGTCGAGTTCTGTCTGTTTGACGAAGCCAAGAACACCGTGAACTGGGTCCCGGTGGACGTGTCGCGTTTGCGCCGCACTGGCAGCCGCGCTCAGGCCCTCGATCGCCCCTGGAACTACTTTGGGAGCCACGACGAACTCGACGGGGTGCTGCCCTTTGCATTCCAGTTTTTCCCGCCCACGGATGTCTCCAGTTACGGCTACCCGGCCTTCTGGGGCTGGTTCGCCACGCCTAAGCCCCCGAGCCAGGCAGAGCAAGCGCTGACCTTCGACGCGGCCGCATCTTCCGCCGGGCCCGAGGACCCTCGCTCCAAGAAAGACAAGAAGGGCAAGCCCGAAGTGAAGCGCGGGCAGTAACCGAAGCGCGGGCAGTGAGTGAAGCCCAAACAAGCCGGCGCTTCGGTTCTCTGGCGCCGCGTCAGGGCAGAAACGTGTAATCGTCCGTGGTGTTGACCACCCCGACGGGCACTCGCACCCGTGCCCGGGCGTGTAGGTCAACAAACAGCAGCCCCGCCTCGACCTGACCTGGCCTAAACCACGCCATCCCTCGATCGCCACCTTGCTGGTAGTTGTAGATCGGCTGCGAGCCGATGAGCCAGGTCTTGGCCGTGTTGGTGACATAGGGCATGCGCCCGCCGCCGAGGGGTACGAGGGTGGCGTCGTCCTCGCCGCTGAGGGAGTGGTCGTTGAGCGTGAATGAGCTGCCGACGAAGGTGTACATCGAAGTGGTGGACGTGAAGCCGGGGATGGGGACGCCGGTGGATGTGGACCCGCGATCAACGGGTGACGAAAAGGGAACCAGTTCGGTGTTGCCGCCTTCGGTGTCGGGGGGCACGGGCTGGTCGCTGACGTAGCGGTTGAGCGGGCGGCGTTCGGGGCCAATGGAGTCGATGCCGTAGAAGGGAAGGATGCCCTTTTTGCCGCCAAAGAGCGTGCCGATGACGGCTTCGCCTCCCCCGGGCAACGGACCCAGGGCCTGTGGGAGCGTGTCGCGATAGTCGTTGAGGTAGCCGGCGACGCCGACGCCAAGCTGCTGCAGGCGAGTGGCCTCGACGGTCGCCTTGGCCGTGAGACGGGCCTGGCCCAACGCGGGGACCAAAAGCCCAATCAGGATCGCGATGATGGCGATGACGACCAGCAACTCGATGAGGGTGAACGCGCGGGGCACTCGGGGGAAGGGTAGCCGAGGAACGGGGGCCCGCCCGTGCGCCTCACCCGCTTACCCCTCCCCGGGGGCTTCGGAGTTGAAGTGGCTGTTCTGCATCGGCACCAGCGCCTCCAGCACATCGTGAAGCACCTGCGCGGGTGAGTTCATCGCGTCGATGTTGCGGATGAGCTCGGGGTCGTAAAACTCCAAAACAGGCTGGGTTTCCGCCTGATACACCTCAAACCGGCGGCGGATCACATCATCCTTCGCGTCATCAATCCGGCTCGACTTGATCGCGCGTTTCTTCATCCGTGTGAACAACGCCTCCTTGTCGTTGCACACCAGATTCAGCACGCACAGCACGTCGATGTACCGGTACAGCAGGTTGGCCTGGTTGCGATTGCGAGGCATCCCGTCCAGGACCAGGATGTCCTGCGACTCCTTGAAGAGTCCCAGAATGGTGTTCGCGTAGATGTTCGTCGCCCAGATCTTGATCGTCACGTCGTCGGGCACCAGCTCGCCCCGCGACGAATACTTGTAAAACAAGCGCCCCACCTCGGAGTTCGCATCCAGATTCCGAAAGATGTCACCCGTCGAGCTGTGAAAAAAGCCCGGAATGTTCGCGATGATCTTCCCCTGGGTGCCCTTTCCAACTCCGGGTGGGCCAAAGAGCAGGATCGTCTTGTATCGGTCTGACATCGACAGGCTCCCAGGGGTGTTTGCTCATGCTTTTCGAGAACGAACCTTGCCCACGCTCGCCTTCTTCGCCCGCGCCGGAGCTTCGCCAGAGATCGGATTGCTGAAGTGCGTCTCTTGCGTCGGAACCACGCACTCCAGAATCCGCTCCAGAATCCGGCCCGGAGAGCCGGTGGCATCCACCTCGCGGATGATCTCCTTGGAGTAGTACGCCAGCACCGGGTAGGTCTCTTTCTCGTAGACGCTCCAGCGCTTGCGGATCACCGACTCCTTCGCGTCGTCGATGCGGTTTTCCTTCAGCGCCCGCCGCCGAAGCCGCTTGATCATCTGCTCTTTGTCCTTGCAGACCAGGTGGATGATCTCCAGCACGTTGATGTAGCGGCTCACCAGCTTCGCCTGGGGCACATTGCGGGGGATTCCGTCCAGCACCAGAATGTCCGAGTTGGGTTTGTACTCGCCCAGCACCGTGCGGGCCTGCATGTTTTTGTGCCACATGTCCACGGTCAGCTCGTCGGGCACCAGGCGCCCCTTGCTCGAGTACTGCATGAACGTCCGCCCAAGCTCGGAGTTCATGTCCAGCGTGCGAAAGACCTCCCCGCACGAAAGGTGATAAAACCCGGGAATCTGACCCAGGATCTTGCCCTGGGTGCCTTTGCCAGCACCAGGTGCGCCAAAGAGCAGAATCGTCTGGAAACGGTGGGGCATATGCAAACTCGCTGCGTCTCCCTCAGGGGGGCCGACGGGTTGGGGGCGGTCTCGGCGGGTACGAAACCCGCCACAGGGAAGAAAGCGTAGCGGGTGAATGCGATCTGAACCCATTCCGCTCCCCCCAAACCCACCCCAGTCCAAGGACCGGAAACCGCACTCCCGGTTCGCCCGTATGGTTGCCCGTGCTGATACTGGGTGTGCTCCAAGGCCCCGACAAAGGGCGAAAGTTCGAGCTCCCCGACCATGAGCCACAACTCATCGGCCGGTCCAGCGAAGCCCTGCCCATCAACGACAACGCCGTCTCGCGCCGGCACGCCGAGCTCACCCCCGACGACGGCGCCTGGTACATTCGTGACCTGCAGTCCCAGAACGGCACCTACATCAACGGCGTGCGCATCACCGAGCGCACCCGCCTGCGCCTGGGCGACCAGATCCGCGTCGGTCAGACCCTCTTTGTCTTCGGCGCGGGCCAGGAGCCCGAGGACGATGTCGTCAAGGTTGTCGGCTCCAAAAAAGTCGACGCCACCATCGAGAAGACCCTCCCCAGCCTGCCCCTCCATAACACCCTTGGCACCTCCATGGACGACTCGGTGATCCTCGCCGAGCCCGAGCCCAGGGCCGCCGCCGCCGAGCACCTTCGCGTCATCTACCGCCTCACCACGCTTCTGGCTTCTCGCGGGACAGACACGCACGAGCTTCTCACCGGCGTCCTCGAGCTCGTTTTCGCCGAGGTTCGCCCCCAGCGCGGGTGCATCATGCTCTGCGGCTCCACCCCCCAGGCCCCCG
>JAKFUN010000011.1 GCA_021732675.1 Phycisphaerales bacterium | reverse complement strand
CCTTAGACCCACCTGGCCCAAGGCCCCGGCGTGGCAAAGGCTGGCCGGGCCGATCATCGCCAAAGACATCGCGCGCGCCAGCCGCCGGGCCGGAACGTATTGGACTCGGGTGGGCGTTCTCGCGATTTTGCTCGGGGTGTTGTCGCTGACGGTCTATGGGCTGAGCGACGGTGCCTACGGGCAAGCCGGGACGACGATGACCTCTCTGCAAAAGCTCCAGCAGATCGCCCCGCGACTGGTGGTCGTCACCATCTGGTTCGAGTTTGTGGTGCTGGGGACCATGAGCGCCGGGGCGACGGCGATGTCGATCTGCGGCGAGCGCCGCGCCGGCACCCTCTGGGCCTTGCTTGCCACCCCGATGCAAAGCTGGGAAATTGCTCTGGGCAAAATCGTCGCCGGGGGTGCCCAGATTCTCATTCTGGGCCTCCTCCCCTTGCCCGTCTTGCTCGCGGTGCGAGTCTTCGGCGGGGTCAGCGCCAGCTCCCTGGTGCTGAGCACCGCCATCATCGTCTCCACCTGCATTACCGGCCTGGTCTGCGGGCTCTTTGCCTCCATCGGGGCGCAAAAGGTCACTCAGGCCACCAGTGGCGCCGTCTCGATGCTCGCCCTCCAGCAGTTTGGGGCGGCATTGCTGATGGGGATCGTCAACCTCTCCTTGCCCACCCAAGCCTTCAGCCCGGAAGCCTTTGTGTGGGTGACTCCCGCCAGTGTGCTGGCGATTGTGTCGATCTCTGAAAGCGTTCCCTTCGGCACGTTCGATGCCCTCTCGCTGGCGGGGGCCGCCGTCAGTTGGAACCTGGTGAGCGCCGGGCTGATCTTCGCCGGCGCGTGCCTGCGGCTGCGGCGCGCGGCCCTCCGCGGAGACGTCGCCCTCCGCCCGTCGACCACGAAGAAGAAAAAAGCCGCCCCCGCCACCCCGGCCGGGATCAATCCCGACGCCGAGGCACAAACCCCCACCAAGGCACGCAAGCGAGGGCGATCCGCCGCCATCGAGGGGCACAGCCGCGAAGTCGCCGACAACCCCGTGCTCTGGCGCGAATGGGCCACCCCTTTGCTTCGGTCGCGCGTGTATCTGTGGTTCCTGTGGCTGGGCCTGATCGTGGCCCTCGGCTACGACATCGCCAAAGACGGCGTCTCGGAAACCGGTGTTCACGGCGTCGTCAACATGATCGGGATGGTCGCGGGGGTGCTTGTCGTCGCCACCGCCGCCAGCGGCAGCTTCACGTCCGAACGAGAAGCCCGTACCTTCGACATTCTGATTTCAACCCCTCTCAGCGCTCGCCGCCTGGTGATGGGCAAGTTCTGGGGTGCCTATCGCCGCTCTTGGCTCGCTTTCGTCGTGGTGCTCGGGCATGGCGTCGTGTCCATGGCCCTTGGGAACATGAAAGTGCTTGGACTCGTCTACACGGCCCTCCTCATGATGAGCACGATCGCCCTAGGGGGAGCCCTGGGCATGTTCATGAGCCTGGTTGCAAAGACCACGCAAAGAGCCACTGGGGCAACGCTGGCGTTGCTGGGGGCGGTCTGGGTGGGCCTTCCCTTGATCCTGGGGATCACCAGCTCGAGCTGGATCCACCTGTTCGGTTCAAAGGTAACCGACTGGGCCATTGCGGCCTTGGCAACTTTTCATCCGTTCGCCATGATGGCCCTCGTCATCGACGGCTTGGACCGGCAATGGCGAAGTGGGAGGGGCACGGTTGACTATTTCGGGGCTGGTCAGGTGAGTTATCTAGACCTTGGAGTGGGCATCTTCCTGTCTGGCGCTGCGATAATCGGACTTTGTGTGGGTCTATTGCGCTGGTCAGAGAGCAAACTGCGGGCGATGACGGGCCGTTTGTAAGCATTATGTGGGGGTTCTTTGGGGGGCAAAGGGAAATAGGCGAGGGAGCAGCAAGGAAGCAAGAGCGCGCAAAGATTTGGTTTGCATGGAGATAGAAGAAAGTTCTTGGAAGAGGTAGACGAAGCGGCTTGACTCGGGCGGGGGCGGGTTCTATTCTTCACCCCTGCCACCGAACGGGCCTGAGTCAGGCAAACACCTGAATCAAGCCCCTCGCGGCAAGATCTTTGAAAAGTAAACAGTTGGGAGCCGCACGAGAGTGTGTGTTCGCGTCAGTGGCAGCACGCCACGCCGTCGATCCGGCAGACGCGAACAGATCATAACCCGGGTTTGCCCCGTACAAGGCAAACGCTGGGGATCGTCCATGGGACTCACAGCCCATCGGATTTCACTCGTCGTGCAACCCTTCTCCCTCGAACTTGTGTCGGGGGAGAAATAGAAAAACGAGTGAGTCTACGCCGGATTGCCATCCGGCGGCGGGACTTGTGATCCTTCGGTAACAGCACGCAAGTGTTGGGACAGGTGGTAGCAAGTTTCGTAGACCGCTTCGCGACGTAAGGGCGAAAGTCCGAGCGTGGCGAAGAACATGGTCATCTTCTTGAAATCGACCTTGCGTAAGCAGGGTAATAAGAAAATCAATTGAAGAGTTTGATCATGGCTCAGATTGAACGCTGGCGGCATGGCTAAAACATGCAAGTCGAACGTGTGTAGCAATACACAAGTGGCGAAAGGGTTAGTAATGCGATCGAATGTACCCTGAGGTGGGGGATAGCTACGGGAAACTGTAGGTAATACCCCATGATCTCTCCGGAGCAAAGGTTTACCGCCTTGGGAGCAGCGATCGTCCTATCAGGTAGTTGGCGGGGTAACGGCCCACCAAGCCGAAGACGGGTAGCGGGTGTGAGAGCACGGCCCGCAACATCGGAACTGAGACACTGTCCGGACTTCTACGGAAGGCTGCAGTAACGAATCTTCCGCAATGGGCGAAAGCCTGACGGAGCAATGCCGCGTGTGGGATGAAGCGTCTCTGACGTGTAAACCACTGTCAGGGGTTAGAAACAATGATTGACCCCAAAGGAAGTGGCGACTAACTCTGTGCCAGCAGTCGCGGTAATACAGAGGCCACAAGCGTTAGTCGGAATCACTGGGCTTAAAGGGTGCGTAGGCGGGAGTGAAAGTGTTTTGTGAAATCCCACGGCTCAACCGTGGAACAGCAGGGCAAACTACACTTCTTGAGGCATGTAGGGGCGGGCAGAACAGTAGGTGGAGCGGTGAAATGCGTAGATATCTACTGGAATGCCGATGGTGAAGACGGCCCGCTGGGCATGTCCTGACGCTGAGGCACGAAAGCGTGGGGAGCAAACAGGATTAGATACCCTGGTAGTCCACGCCGTAAACGATGCGCACTAGACCGGTGCGGTTTTGACGCCGTATCGGTCGTAGTAAAAACGATAAGTGCGCCGCCTGGGGAGTACGGTCGCAAGGCTAAAACTCAAATGAATTGACGGGGGCTCACACAAGCGGTGGAGCATGTTGCTTAATTCGAGGCAACGCGAAGAACCTTACCTGGGTTTGACATGTACGGATCAACTCTATGAAAGTAGAGCCACAGTCGCAAGACCGGAACGTGCACAGGTGCTGCATGGCTGTCGTCAGCTCGTGCTGTGAAGTGTCAGGTTAAGTCCTTTAACGAGCGCAACCCCTATCGTTAGTTGCTCGGCGCAAGCCAGTACTCTAGCGAGACTGCCGTCGTCAAGACGGAGGAAGGTGGGGATGACGTCAAGTCCTCATGGCCCTTACATCCAGGGTTGCAAACGTGCTACAATGGTGCATACAAAGCGACGCGAGGCCGCGAGGCGGAGCAAATCGCAAAAAATGCACCCCAGTTCGGATTGCAGGCTGCAACTCGCCTGCATGAAGTCGGAATCGCTAGTAATCGGAGATCAGCTACGCTCCGGTGAATGTGTTCCTGAGCCTTGTACACACCGCCCGTCACGTCATGGGAGCCGAGAGTGCCCGAAGTCGCTACAGTTCAGTAGTGCCCACGGCAAGATCGGTGACTGGGACGAAGTCGTAACAAGGTAGCCGTAGGAGAACCTGCGGCTGGATCACCTCCTTTCTAAGGGATTTCCTTAGACCAGACCGGCAGAGAGATCTGTCACTGGTTGTCAATGCACTCTCGTCTGATCGTTCTTGTGAACGATTGGATAATCCATCGGTAACGATGTATCAAGCGGTCCCAACTGTTTTCTGACTACCCGGAAGTTCCGGCGCAGCGCCCATGTGAAAGCATGGGTGCTTGTGTTTTTGCACCGCGCGGTTACACTCCTCGCACGCGGTCCAACTCGCAGATGGGGCCATCGTTCTCGCGCACGGCCCTCCTCGCGCCACGGACGCGACGCCCAATCGGGCTGTGGGGGGGGGGGGGGAAAT
>JAKFUN010000079.1 GCA_021732675.1 Phycisphaerales bacterium | reverse complement strand
GAAGACGCCAAGATCCAAGTCAGCCGCACCATCCTCCAGCACACCCTCACCAAGGGCGAAGGGGTCCTGAGCGCCAACGCCATGCAAGACCCCCGCTTCGCGAGCGGGGATAGCGTGCAAAGGCTCAACATCCGCAGCGCCATCTGCGCCCCCATCCGCTTCCAGGACCGCACCTTTGGCGCCATCTACATCGACAGCTCCATCGCCAACTACACCTTCACCGCCGAGCAGCTCGCCCTCATGAACGCCATCGGCCAGCACGCCGGCCTGGCCCTCTCCAATGGCGAGCTCTACCAGCAGAAACTCCAGACCGAGCGACTGGCCGTCATTGGCGAAACCGTTGCCAGCCTCTCCCACGCCATCAAGAACATTCTGCAAGGAATGCGAGGCGGGGCCGACGTCGTCGAAATGGGTCTCAAAAAGGACGACCTCAAAATCGCCAAAGGCGGCTGGGGCATCCTGCAGCGCAACCTCGACCGGATCATCAGCCTCACCATGAACATGCTCGCCTTCTCCAGGCAGCGCCGCGTCGAGCTCGACCTCGTCCAGCTCACCAGCCTCATCGAGGACTGCGTCCAAGTCGCCGAGGCCCTGGCCGCCGCCCGCCAGGTCGCCCTCATCGCCGACCTCGACCCCGAACTCCCCCCCGTGATGCTCGACGCCTCGCTCATCCACCAGGCCGTCCTCAACCTCGTCACCAACGCGGTCGAAGCCGTCAGCCCCGGCTCGGGGGTCGTCATCGTCAAGACCCACTATCGCCCAGCTGCCCCGGGCCAGCCAGGGGCAGAGCTCGAAATCAGCGTGCGCGACAATGGCCCGGGCATCCCGCTCAGCAAGCAGCCCTGGGTCTATGAGCCCTTCAACACCACCAAGGGCCTCAAGGGCACTGGCCTGGGCCTGGCCGTCGCCAAGCGCGTCGCCGAAGAACACATGGGCAAGATCGTTCTCGAATCCGATGAAGGCAAAGGGGCCACCTTCCGCATCATCCTGCCCGCCGAGTCCGGGCCTCATGGCGACCCCTCAGCCACGACATCCTCACGCGGGAAGTAGTCTTGGCCTGCCAAATCTGCTCGCCGCCCGGCTTCAAAATCACATCGCCCCGGCCCGGACGCCCCGTCCGGACCACTCGAACAAACTGCGGGCGCTGCGCGTCATGACCTCTTCGATGTCGCCCGCTTCCTTGAACCACAGCCGGTCGTATTCATACACGCCCCAGCCCGTAAAGCCCGCCTTGACCAGCGCGACCGCCGCCTCGCGGGCACGCAGGGTTCCATCGCCCAACGCGCAGGGCACCCCGCCCCGGAAGTCCTTGAACTTCGCAACCATCAGACGATCACCCAGCACGTTGACCCCGGCCCCGGGTTCTTCGTTGGCCAGTGCCGCCACCCCCGGGCTGTACGCCGCGCCCAACAGCGGGCTGTTCACTTTGTCGATGATCTCCGCCAGGTCCGCCGAGGTCGCAAAGCTCCCGCCGTTCTCAAGCACCAGCCGCACCCCGCTATTGCGGCAATGGTCCGCGACCTTCCCCAAACGCTCCACGATCCGCGCCACCCCCGACCCCCGCCGCTCGTGCCCGTTCAGCTCAAACGCAAAGACCCGCACCAGCGGGCACTCAAGCTGCACCGCCAGATCAATCGCGCTCTTCCCCTCCCGCACCGATTGCTCATGATCCAGCAGCTGCCCCAGCACGGGCGGGGTAATCGGGTCGTCAAATCGCACCCCAGTCGCCAATCCGCAGATCGTGACCCCTGCCCGCCGGAACATCGCCCGCGTCTTCGCCGGGCTCGTCAGGGCCGGGTCGCACGCCAACGTGCTGGTCCCGTTGCCAAAGCTCCGCAGCTCCACCCCCAGGAACCCCCACGCCTCGGCGTGATGGGCGACCTGATCCAGCGTCCACTCGGGACATGCGACGGTGCTGAACGCGGGCTTCATGGGCGGGTTCCTTGCTGCGAAAATACCTGGGTCCGAATACCAGCCCATCGTTGCGGCTCGCCCGGGCCGGGTCAAATAAGGTCTTTTCGTCCGCGAACGCGCCGATTCCTCCGCAACACCCGCGCCGCCCCCTCGCCCCGGGGGTGTTGCCTCCAGTCCCCACCCCGCACCGCCGATCTACCCATCATCGCGCCCCACCAACGCGAGGCCTACCGCGTGGGCCAGGAACTCCGGCATGTCCTATGACGCAACCGACTCGACCGGCCAGCACGCCGTGGAAATCAGGCCCAAGCACGATCGCGTCCGCAGCGTCCTGATCGCCACCCTGCTGGGAATCATCGCCACCATTTTGCCCGGGTGCGCCGAAGGCCAGCGCGAACGCCACCTCGCCTCGCGCATGGATTTTGTCATGCCCCAGGCCGGAACCGGGTCCACCCGCCTCTCACTCTGGACCATGCAGCATGACGACCGGGCCCGCCTGGCCCAGGCCATCAACGAAAGCTCTGACCAGCTCCGCTAGCCTCTCCCCTCGCTCACCCCCGCGCGGGCGTCAGCAGCGTCTCGGGGTCTTGCAGCAGACGCACGATCTCCGCCAGCGCCAAGGCGGCCAGCGCCCCGTCCACCACCCGGTGGTCGCAGGCCAGACTCAGCGGGAGCAGCAGCCCCACCCGGAACGAACCCTTCGAGACCACCATCCCCTCGCGGGCACGGCCCACCGCCAGAATCCCGCATTCGGGATAGTTGATGATCGGCGTCGCAAACCGCCCCGCGTGGCTCCCCACATTGCTGATCGTGAACGTCGAGCCGCTGAGCTGCTCGCGTGACGCGCTGCGATTCCGGGCCGACTCGGCGACGTGAGAAATATGCCGCCCGATCTCCAGCACGCCCAGCGCATCGCAGTCGCGAATCACCGGCACCATGAGCCCGTTGTCGGTGTCGGCAGCGATCCCCAGGTGCACCGCCCGGTGCTGGATGATCGACGCGTCGTACCCCGCGTCGCCAGGCTTTTCGTCCACCGTCGCGTTCAGCGGGCGGAACTCCGCCCGGCTCAGCACGCGGCACACCGCCGAGGCCACAAACGGCAAAAAGCTCAGCTTCTCGCCACTGGCCGCCCCGAGCTTCTTGCGCAGCCCATCCAGGCCGGACACATCCGCCTCATCCATCACCGTGAAGTGGACCGCCTGATTGACGCTCTCCCGCAGCCGATTCGCGATTGTCCGCCGCACGCCCCGGAAGGGAATGCGAACCGTCTCCTGACCCGGCGGGAGCGGCGCACTCTCGCGCCGCGTCAGCGCGGGGGCCGCCACCGGCACCAGCTCGCCCACCTGCGAGTGCATCGGGCGTGGCAACGAGCGGGGTGCTGCCGGTGCTCCAACCGGGGCTGCCGCCGGCGCGCTCTTGCCCCGTGCCGCCGCGTCGCGCACGTCCTTCTCCATCACTCGCCCGCCGATCCCCGAGCCCTTCAACCCATCAATGTTCACGCCCAGATCCCGCGCCATCCGGCGCACCGCCGGCGTCGCCAGCGTCTTGGCCGCCCCGGCATTCATGATCCCCACCACCGACCCGTCATCCTCCGTACGCGCCGGGGGCTCGGCGATCTCCTCCGCAGTGGGGGAGGCGTGCCCGTTCGCCGCCGCCGGGGCTAAGGCCTTGGCTCCGCTCTTGGGGGCCGGCTTGGGCTCGGGGGCCATCTTCGCGTCGGCCCCGCCCGAATACGTCACCAGGGGCGTACCCACCTTGATCACCTCGCCGGGCTGCCCGTGCAGGCCCGCGATGGTTCCAGCCCGCGGACTGGTGACCTCCACCAGCGCCTTGTCCGTCTCCATCTCGGCCAGGACCTCGAGCTCGCCCACCGCCTGGCCGATCTCGACCCGCCACTTGATGAGCTCCGCCTCAGCCAAGCCCTCGCCAAGGTCGGGAAGAAGAAACACGTTGGGGTCTTTGCTGGTCGCGTGTGCCATGGAGGACCTCTTTGGATCGTTGGATCAGCCTCAAATCAAACCGGCGAAATCTTGCAGCAGCCAAATCGACAAGACAAGAATCGTTGGCCATCCAAGGCCGGTGCAAGCGACCGACCCAGAGGGCCAGCCCAAGCCACCCACGAGGGTCGCTCAAGAATCAGACCAAGAGTTTAGGGCCGCTGGCCAATCCCCGCGATCTGGGCCTACACTGCAAGTGTTCCGGGGTGTAGCGCAGTTTGGTAGCGCGTCTCGTTCGGGTCGAGAAGGTCGCTGGTTCGAATCCAGTCACCCCGATTGCTGCTTTGTGACGGCCTCGGCACCCGCCGAGGCCTTCCGCTTTTTGGCTCGGGCCTTGTATAGTCGGGTTCCGCAAAGGCCCATTAACGCCACC
>JAKFUN010000201.1 GCA_021732675.1 Phycisphaerales bacterium | reverse complement strand
AGCGAACCATCGGCCCGCTCGATGGCGACGCCGTAGGAGGTTTGGATGAGATTCATGCGGACGAGTCTAGGGGAAGAAGGCACTAGGCATGAGGCACTAGGCACGAGGATCGGAAAGGAGCGGCACGCCCGGGATGAGCCCAAAGGGCGAATCCCGAGATGGGCGGGGAAGAGACGATGTTCGGGAGAGACGAAGAGACGAAGAGACGAAGAGACCAAGAGACGAAGAGACGAAGAGACGAAGAGACGAACAGACGAACAGACGGAGTTTTGGAGGCCGACAGAGATTGGCTCGTTGGTCGCCTCGGCCATCTCGGGATTCGCCCCTTGGGCTCATCCCGGGCGTGCGGGAGGGCTAGTAGGGCTAACCCAGCACGTCGAGCGCCGTTGGCGCCGGGCAGAGGCCGGCCTGGGCGCCTTCTGTGAGCAGGCGCAGGATGGCGGCCAGGCCGACGTCGCCGAGATTTTGGGTGAGCCCGGTGACGTACATATCGAGGTATTGCCGCACGGTGGCGTCGCTTGGGGTGGGCATGTGCTGCTTGGCGGCGTTGTGGGCGGCGAAGGGCATGCAGTAGGCGACGGACTCGTCGCGATGCGCCAGGGCGTAGGCGAGCGACTCGCCCAGGTCGTTCGCGACCTTGGCGAGCGTGCCGGGGCCGAGGCGTGTGTCGAGGTCGCGTTTGACGGCGTTGACCCCCAGCGGCAGGGGCAGGTGCCGCGTCGCCTGCCACCATTCGCCGAGGTCGAGCAGCGAGCGGAGCGAGGCCTGGCCGAAGGTGATCTGGCCCTCGTGGATGACGAGGCCGGCGGCGGCCCGGCCCGAGACGACGCAGGGGATGATCTCGTCGAAGGGCAACTCGACAAATCGGGAGCGGGTGCGGAGGCGGTCTTCGCCCAGCCAGAGTCCCAGCGTGAGAAATGCGCTGGTCTCAAAGCCTGGAATGGCGATGACCGCGCGGGGATCGCGAAGGATCGCCGCGGCGTCACGGCTGTCGCTCGCGGGCGCGACCACGCGTGGGCCGTAGCCTTCGCCGAAGGAGGCGCCCATGCGGGTGATGATGTAGCGGTCTTGCACCTCTGCGTAGGCCCGCACCGAGAGGGCGGAGAGGTCGTAGGGGGCGTCGGCCAAAGCGAGGCGGTTAAACACGGCGATGTCGCCCGGGACGGCCTGGTAGCGCCGGGGCCCGGTATCAAGGCGGGGCGTAGCCTCGTGGCCCGGCCAAGGGGTGCCATCGGGCATCACCTTGCCGGTGATGGGCCACCACATGAAGGCGTCGTCGGGGTCGCCTGAGTGGGCCAGGCGGAGCGTGGTTGGCCCGGCGGGCTGGGGCATGGTTGTGGGCTTTCGGCGTGCGGGCTTAGGACTTGGCCTCGTCGCCCTTGCTCTTGTAGCCCAGGCGCTTTTTGAGGGCCTCGATGGTGAAAGGGTCGGTGGCGGTGGGGGCGGCGTCGCGCTGCTCGCGGCGCAGGAGCGAGCCGACGACGTCGTGGGTGAACATGCGAAGGTCTTCCTTCGCCATCGGCAGGGGCGTGGAGGACTGAACCACGGCGATCGCCAGAGCCTTGGGTAGGGGCACGACGCTGGTGCGGGCGGCGGCGTTGGCCGCGTTGGGTTCGGTGGTCACGCCGAGCGCCTCGGCACCCGAGACGACTTGTTCGCGCAGTTCGGCGACATCCAGGAGGGAGGTGTTGGCGTCGGGCTGGGCGAAGGCGCGGCCGACGTTGGCGCGGCTGATTCGAAGATCCTTGATGACTCCGAGCGGGCCGGTCGCCAGGGCTGTGCCCTGGGCGGGCTGCTCGTAGGACTTTGCGACCGCGTCGAGGCCATCGGAGATGGTCAGGGCGAGCAACTGGGGGACTTCCGCCTTGAGCTTTTCGAAAGCCGCGAGGCGCTTGTAGTCGGAGATGGCGCGGGGCCGAACTTCGTCGAGGGATTCCGCGGCGGCCTGGCCCTTGGTATCCAGAATGCAGAAGTAGTAGCGGTTAGCGCCCGCCTCGAGCGCTGACTCGAAGGGCAGGAGCGTCTGCAACCCAAACGGGGCCTTGGGATCGAAGCTGGAGTTCGTGTAGAGGATTTCTTCGAAGCTGCCGGAGCGGGTGCCGAGGCGAAGGGTGGCGCCGCCGATTCCGGTGAGCGAGCCGACGTCGTCGATCCGCGTCCAGCGCTCGGCCAGGCGGGTGACGGTGAAGGCGGGAAGCTTGAGACCTTGGGACTCTTCGACGGCCTGATGCACCTCGGTGGCCAGGGCCTCCATAGTGGGACGCTGGCTGGCCCAGTCGGCGGGGAGCTTTTTGAGGGGGCCGTCGGCTTCGAGGCGGCGGGTGGCGCTGCGTACGCGCGCCTTGTAGACGCGATCGATCTCGGCGATGACTTCGTCGGTCTTGGCCTTGTTGAGGGCCTGCTCGATCTTGGCTTTTTCGGTGCTGAACTCGCCCGGGTACTTGTCGCGATTGAGCTGGAACTCTTTGTTCACAGCGATCGGGTCGGGCTTGACGAGGCTGGCGATGATGCCTGCGTCGACCTCCATCCATTCGAGCTTGACGCGCTCGGGGAGGATGTAGCCGATGCCGTGTTCACCTTCGCCGGGCTTGGCCTTCTGATATTGCTCGAAGTGGGCCAGAAGCTGAGCTTCGGTGGGTTCGGGGACCTCGCTGGTGACTCGGTCGGCGGGGATGATCACGGCGTCGGCCAGCACGGAGTCGAGGACCTGGCGGGCCTCGCGGATGACCATGCGGTCGGACAAGCGGGCGGCGCCGTAGTAGGAGTTGATGAGGCGGGCGACGCCCCGCAGGCGGCTGAGGGCGTGGTCGAACTGTTCTTCGGTGAGGCGATGGCTGGCGGCGACGCGGGGGCGGAGGAGCGTGAGGTTCTTCAGAAGCTCGTCGGTCTGGCCTTGCATGTATTGGCGATTGCCGAGAATCTGCTGCAGGAACTGGGAGCCGGCGCTGGAGAAACGGGCGGTGGTCTGGGCCACGGCTTCGCTTTGGGCGAGCTCGGTCAGCCATTCGGAGCCATCGCGAGATTCGGCGACCAGCCCGGCGTTCTCGGCCTCACGCACCAGCAGGAGCCAATGGGTGTTGTCGCGCACCCCGAACTGGGCCTGGAGGACGGCGGGGACGTAGCTTTTGAGGGCGTCAAACTCGAGCGACGATTGGCCCAGTTCTTTGCGAGAGACGGGCTTGCCCATCACTTCGGCGACGGTGACCTTTTCTTGATCGGGGGCGAAGGGGTTGTTGTTCCCGCCGACCAGGAACGTGACCATGAGGAGTGAGCCACCCACGGCCAGGAACCACTTGTTGTACTTGCGCAGAACTTTGACCATGATTTCTCGCTAGGAAGAAAGGAGGCGTAAAACCGCGGGGATGGTACGCGCATGTCGCCACTGGGCGCGGAGCCTCCCGCGATTGTGACGGGGGGCGCGCCAAGCCGGCGACCTGGGAAGGGGGAGGACAGGCAGCAGCACGGACGCGACCCGGAGAGGGCGCGATCCGCTTGCTGAGCTGGCGTGCCCGGAGGCTTTAGCGGTAGAATTCGATGATGAGGTTGGTGTTCACGTCGAAGGGAATCTGATCCGTCGCGGGGACGGCCAGAATCTTCACGGTGAGCTCGGAGGGGTTGAGTTCAAGCCAACCCGGAACCTCGAAGCCGGCGAGGCTCTCCATCGATTCCTTGGCCAGCTTCTGGGCCTTGGGCTTGAGGGAGATGACGTCGCCGACATGCACCTGGGCGCTGGGGCGATCGGTCTTGCGACCGTTGAGGAAGACATGGCCGTGAGCGACCAACTGGCGGGCGCCCCAGATGGAGCGGGAGAGGCCGGCGCGACGCACGACGTTGTCCAGGCGGCGCTCCATGAGCTGAAGGAGCATGTCGCCGGTGTTGCCGGGCATGCTACCGGCGTGGTCGAGGTAGCGGCGGAACTGCTTTTCGAGAACGGAGTAGTGGAACTTGAGCTTCTGCTTCTCGTTCATGCGGATGCCGTAGTCACGCAGGCGACGCCCGCGATACCCGTGCATGCCGGGGAAGGTGAGCGCACGCTTGGACGTGTGCTTGGGGCTGTCGGCGATGGGAGCGCCGACGCGGCGAGAGAGCTTGAGCTTGGGACCGGTGTAACGAGCCATGTGAAACCTCCGTCTCCCGCGTAGCGGCTCCCGGTTTGGTGGGGCGTTCGCGGGGTGTCGCGGGCATTCGCCACAGGGGGCGAAAGGCGACGATCTGCCGGGTGGCCGAGACTTCGGGCCGGCGGGTTGATCCGGAATTGTCCCGGGCACAGTGCCGCGGGGTTCTGGGG
>JAKFUN010000154.1 GCA_021732675.1 Phycisphaerales bacterium | reverse complement strand
ACCGCCTACGCCAACATCTACGACGGCCCCACCGGCAACGGCGGAAACTACGGCGGCACCAACTCCCCCACCCTCTCCATCAACGGCGTCTACTACGGCGATCTCCGGAACTATCGCTGCATCGTCACCGACCCATGCTTTGGCACCGTCGTCGTCAGCAACCCCGCCGAACTCGCAGCAACCCCCGACGCCTTCATCACCACCCAGCCCAGCGACGCCGCCCAGTGCCTGGGTGACAACGACGCCTTCATCAGCGTCGCCGCCTCGCCCGCAGGATGCACCTACCAATGGCAGAAGTTTGTCGGCCCCGGGCCCAACGACTATGTAAACATCTACAACGGCCCCACCGGCAACTTCGGCAACTATGGCGGCACCGCCCTGCCCACCCTCTCCATCAACGGCGTCTACCCCGCCGACGCCATCCTCTATCGCTGCATCGTCACCGGGCCCTGCGGCGGCCCCCCGGCAATCAGCAACCCCGCGCAGCTCTTCGTTGTCCCCCTCTACGCCCGCTCTTGTGGTGGCCCAGGGTGCGACCCAGATGTCAACGGCGACGGGAATGTCGACCAGGGCGACATTGACTACCTCATCAACATCGCCGCCGGGGGCGACAACCCCTCCGGTGTCGATCCCGACTTCAACATGGACGGCAATGTCGATCAGGGTGACATCGACTCCATCATCAACGTGGTTGCGGGCGGGGGTTGCCCATAGGCCAGGGCCCAGACTCGCCGCGGCCCGCCAAAGCCCCCACGCTGACCACGCCCGCAGCGTCGCACGCCACCACCCCCCCGAACGCGACAATCGTCTCCATGTTGGTCGTCGAGTGCGGGGTCAGTGTGGTGGTGCGATAGCGCCCGCCCCCGAGCGCGGCCAAAGGCACCATCAGTTGATCCGCCAGGTGCTCCCCCACCGGCGCCCCGTGCGCCAAATACGCCCGCGCCTCCTCCGTCGCCTCGTCTGCAACGCGCTCGGCGCTCTTGCCCACCTCGCCCAGGCTCGACACCACCTCAGTCACCTCCGCAAAACTCAGTTCTACCAGCACCACATTGCCAGGCCCCACGGGCGACGTCGCTTCCTCAATGATCCCACTCTCGGGCGACACACCCAGCCGCGCGCTCGCCCGGCGCACCTCGCGCTCGCCCACATGCCGCGGAATCTTCGACACCAACACCTTGACACCCCGGGCAACCTCGTCGCCCCGCTCCAGCAACACCAGCTCCCGCGGCGTTCGCGTCGGCGACACCTCCACCACGATCTTGCCCCCACCGGCCGGGTAAAAACCGGGCCGCTCCAGCCGCGCCGTCACCCGCGCGCCCGTGCGATTGATCAAAGGCACCAGCACCCGCTCGAAAAACTCAAAGGGCGGTGCCATCCCATTGTGCGTGCCCCCCTCGACCACGATCGTCGAAGGCGAATCAGCCGCCAGCAGCGCAGGCAAAATCGCCTGGAGCACCATGGTGGTGCTACCGGCAGTGCCGATGGGAAAGTGGTAGTCGCCCGCACACACCGGGCCAGGCGCGAACGTGAGCTCGCGCGAGCCGATGGCGGCCCCCTCCACGCTCCCCCCACAAATCCGGGCCGCCGCCAGCACACACGTCAGGTGCTGACGCATCAGCCCCGGCTTCGCCCGCCCGGCGCGAATCTTCTCGATGCAAAAGCCCTTGCCAGTGAGCATGGAAAGAGCCAGCGCAGACCGCAAGATCTGCCCGCCCCCTTCCCCCTGTGAACCGTCGATGGTGATCATGCCCTTCTCCAAACCTCGCGTCGTCCCCCGCGCCGACATCCGACCAACCGGCAACCGCAACACGCCCCGTTCTGATCCCGATTCCGCCCCCGCTCCGATGCGCTCCCCGCTCGTCTCTCCCGGCGCCAGCATCAGCCGCTCCACCACACGCACCTCCGGACTACGCACCTCCGGACTGCGCGCCTCCGCAACCACCTCGCACTCTTCCGGTCCCCCTGCCTCCTTCGCCAGCCGCATCAACAGCGCCGCCGCGCTCTTCGCCGTCTCTCTCGCGCTCTCCCGCGGCTGCTCCGACGAATGCTCCCTCGACTCATGATTGATAATCATCGCGTGCAGCATGTTCGCCACCGCCGGCAAATAATTCGCCGCGATCAGCCTCGTCCGCCGCGTCACCGCCGATTCAATCCGCCTCAGCCTCCCCGCTACCTCCGGCCGCGCCATCCACAACGCCAGCGCTTCCACCGACACCTCGTGCATCTCCGCAACATCCCGCAACGTCACGTCCGGGCTCCCCAACCACTGAATCAGCGCATCAGCCTTCTCCCCCGACGGCTCAAACGGCAATACATCAGTTCCCATGAATGCAAGATAGTTTCTCACCCGCCCGCGTTGAACCCCTTCCCAGCGCATCACCCGAAAACGGCGCGCAAACCCGGGAGGTAACCCAACTTTCTTCGCGGCCGGCCAAGCTCGGATGGTCCAGCTCGGATGGCCCAGCTCGGATGGCCCGGCAGTCCCCGCGGGTCTTCCTTGCCTTCTCTCCTCGCCCCGCTCCTCCCTCCCCTGCTGCGAAGCAGCACCCGTCCCGAGCCCGGGGCGTAAGCCCCCTGGAACAACACCCCTCGGAACACAGGAGCCGCGAAGCGGCCCAACACGCCGCGCTTCTCCTGCCGCGTAACCCAACATTCTCAGTCGATCCTCCCACCCTTCACTTCTCTCTCATCTTCACGCCTGGCCGATGTGTACCACATCATCAGTCATCCGCCTTATCCCCATCCTTGATCACAAACGTCGCCTTCAGCCGCGCCACTTCGCTCGCCAGCCCCGCCTGCGTCACGCTTTTGATCACCTCGTTGAAGTCCTTGTACGCCTTGGGGGCTTCATCAATCGGATACTGACGGCAGTTGGTCATGATGTCCGCCCTCAGCAGCGACTCATCCACCTCGCGCTGGTTCAGCGTCTTGCTCGCGGCCGTCCGGCTCATCGCCCGCCCCGCCCCGTGGTTCACGCTATAGCACGAGAACTTCGCCCCCTCTTCCGCCACCATCACGCTCGACCCGTCCTTGGGGTTGCCCGGCAACAGAATCGGATGCCCGGCCTTCTCGAAGGGCCCGCCCGCCAGCGCGTGGTGCCCGGCCGGGAAGGCCCGCGTGGCCCCCTTGCGATGCACCCACGCCAAGCTTTTGTTCACGACCTCGCGCCGCGCGATGTTGTGGCTGATGAAGTAGACCAGGCTTCCCTTGATGCCCGGCAGCACTTCCTGGAAGGCATCGAGCACCAGCGCGTTGATGAGCATGTGGTTGACAGTGGCGAAGTTCGCCCCCAGCGCCATGTCGTCCAGATAGTCATTCGCCTCTTGCGTCCCCAGCGGCGCGTGGACCATGTGCCGGTCGCCCCCGGGCAGCGGGATGCCCCACTTGGCGAACTTCTGCTGCATGGCTTTGAACTGGCCATCGGCCAGCAGCGCGCCCCAGCCGCGCGAGCCGCAGTGCGACAAGAAGGCCACGTGCCCATCGCGCAGGCCAAAGACCGCCGCCCGCTCGCGCTGGGTGGGCTCCACCTGCACCACCTCGCACTCGCCGAAGTGGTTGCCCCCGCCGTAGCTGCCGAGCTGCCGCATCTTGTCTGCGAAGACCTGGTATTGCCGCGCCTCACGGGTCAGCAGCTCCAGGCGCTTGTGCAGCGCGTCCGCCGTTTCATCATGCCCCACGTGATGGCTGTCTTCGCAGCGCAGCGCCCACTCCGTGGGCACACCCAGCTCGCGCAGCACCCCCTCCGACGCACCCTCCGTCACCACCCGCCGGCCAAGCGTCGCATCCACGTAGCGCCCCTTCTTGGCCTGCCGCTGGCCGCGCCCAGGGCCTGTGGGCGTGCGCTCCAAAATCGCATCGATAAGCGCCCGCCGCGTGGGCTTGTCGATCACCGCGTCAGCCGGTGCGTCGAGCTGCAACAGGCTCATGCTGCACTTGATGTCGACACCGACCGGCCCGGGATAGATGTGGCTGGGAGAGACCATCACGCACCCGATGGGCGCGCCGTAGCCGCCGTGGGCGTCGGGGTTCAGGACGACCTCGGTCACGCCCGGCGACAAGCGGGTGTTGATCGCCTGCTTGATGCACATGGCATCAAGCCCGCCCCGGATCGTCGGCGTGCCGATCACCTTGATCGGCGGCAAGCCCCCCGGCACCGGCAACCACGCCGTGGCCTCGCCGGTGGGAATGAAGTTCGGAATCGCTTGATCATTCATGTTCGTCATACTGAAAACTCCTCAGATCCCAAGCCCGCCGCCCCCATCACCGTCGCAGCCCACCCGCATCAAGGCGTCGTTCAT
>JAKFUN010000207.1 GCA_021732675.1 Phycisphaerales bacterium | reverse complement strand
GGGGGGCTGGGGGACTTGGAGGAGGAGGTCGCTGATGTGCGGGTCGAGTTGGCGGAGGCGTTCTTCGAGTTCGTGACCGGCGGCTTTGAGAGCGGCGGGCTTCTGGGAGAGAGCCGCGATCTCAGCTTCGATTGCTTCGGCTTCGGGGCCGTGCTTGCCTTTGAGCTGGCCCTTGAGCTTGCCGATTTGGGGGCCGGACTCTTTGGCGAGCTTGTTCTGCTCGGCGCGGAGGCGTTCGAGCTCGAGCATGGCGGCCCTGCGATCGGCGTCGAGGGCCAGCAGGCGCTCGATGTTGACGTGGATGCCCTTTTCCTTGGCGCCCAGGGCAAAGCGGGCGGGGTTCTCGCGCAGTTGCTTGAGGTCGATCATGGGGCTAGGGTAGGTTCTCCGGCCCCAGTTTTCGCACAGCCCACTGAACTTGCCCCCGACACACTGCGTGGTTGGCTAGCGCCGCAGCCGTCGATTTCCAGCTGTTGGTGGAATGGTGTCGAAGCGGAATCTCAGATTTCTGGCTGCGGAAGGGTAACATCCTGTGCGGGGTCGCCTTGCTCGGCCGCGATGGAAATCGACGCGGGAATCCACCCTTCTTTGTCCCCAGCGTAGTACATGGCGATTCGAACATGCCCCCATCTTCCATCGATGAAACGGACCCGCTGCTGGACGAATCCGGTGCGATTCGCTTCGATCAATGGACGTAGCTCATCGGCTTTCAATCCACCGGACCGAGTTGTGAATAGGCTCGCAGAAGAATGGATCCAGGGGTAGGGCCAGGTAGGGCTATCAAGAACGGCATCAAGGCGCGAGCCAACCTGTACGGATGATCGGTCCAGCTCTGCAAAGATCATCTTCCGCGTACGCGTTGAATCCCAAAGCACGCGAGCGATTTCTTCGTCAGAAGCCGTCTCGGTTATTTCTCCCGGAATCATCTTCCATTGATAATACTCCCCGAAACGAGCCGCCGCCATTTTTCGGTCCAGCATCATGTCGCGTTTGTGAAACCAAGATAGCCATTCGCCAGAAGTGCTTGGTGAGCTCGCGACAGCCATTTTCATGAGTTCTGATGCTGCGCTGCAAAATTGATCCGGATATGCGGGAGCGAACTGCGTGGAACGCTTGAGCGCGGCCTCAATGTCCGATTGAAACTCAGCCGTGCTCATGGTCGATGGGGTTGACCCCTCAGGCTGCACGAGATTTTCGGACTTGCGGTCGTTAGATCCGCGGTCGACTGCGACAGTCCGCGACGAACGGCAACTCGCGACGACGGCAGCAATGATCAGTGAGACCAGAACACCAACCACTAGGTAGAGCTTCCTGGACATTGGTATGGTCACTCCGGCTCGGGGAGCCTAAAAGGGCCGCGGGCACTATCCGCGATGCGAGCTATTCCGCGGGAATTTCAGAAACGGTAATGCGATGCACAAGGCTTTGCCTTGAATGAATGGCCCCTCACAGAATAGTCTTGCCCAACTTCAGATATAGGTCTGCACGTGTTCGACGAAGGTGAAGAGGTCATTCTGTGAGGGGTTTGAAGAGTGTCCCAAGCGGCTGCAACGCGCCCAGGAAGGGCACCTCTGGTTTTTACGGATGTCCGATGATACATCAGTCTCACTTGCAGTATGGATAGGCGGGCGGGTTCTGGCTCAGACCGTCGACGCAAATCTTTCCGGCGAGGCAGCAGGTCACGGTGGGCTGGCCGGTGCTGCAGTTGACGTACCCGCAACAGAACCTGCCGCTTGAGCAGCCTCCAGCCGGAATGACTCTGCCCGAGCAGGTGGACGAGCAGGTAACTGCTGCGAAGTCATACACAGTCGCGACCGAGGAGTAGTCGTCCCCCAGTGCAGTTGTTGCGGCCAGAACAAGCAAGCCAAGACCGACCGAACGAGAAAGACGATTCAGATTAAAATGTTCCACTGCAGGTCTCCCAGCAAACTACCCCAAACTCGATTGGGGTTGCTAATCCGGGAATCGCGCCCGGGAATCGCGCCCGGGAATCGCGCCCGGGAATCGCGCCCGGGCACGATGAGTCTCGCAAGTTTTAAGTTGCAAGTCAATAGATAATGAGTAGAATTCGAAGTGAAATGCGTGAACTGAAATAAAATTGGTAACTACCGCATGTATCCCTGCCCCAAGCAGGGGGGTAAATCGCAGGGCCCTTGGGTATGGCACTCAACTGGCTCTATACCATCCCCCCATGAGCGGTCTTTTCGCCGGAACCAAACTCGAGCAACCCGTCACCTGCGAACGCTGTGGCAAGCCTCATGGCGAATGCGCCTGCCCGCGCGATGAGCAGGGCAAGGTCCACAACCCGAAGCACTGGGAGGCGCGAGTTCGGCGCGAGCGTCAGCGTGGCAAGTTTGTGACGGTCTGTTCCTGCCTGGGCCTGCGCGAGGCCGACCAGAAGGCGCTCCTGGGCCAGCTCAAGGCCAAGCTGGGCGTCGGCGGAGCCATCAGAGACGGCGAGATGGTGCTGCAAGGGGACCATCGCGACAAGCTGGTGGATCTTCTTAAAGGTATGGGGTACCCCGCGAAGGCCAGCGGCGGCTGACACCGGGGGCGAAGCGGTGGCGGAACCGGGCCGCAACCTTTGGGGGAGTCCACTGGTAAAACCGGCGTGAAAACTCCGCCACCTGCCGCGAAGGCGAATAAAGTATCCGCAATGCCTGCTCTGAAGTTAACTCCCATACGTGGTCAGACCAAGTCCGTTCCGCTCGCCGGCGGGCGGGTGACGATTGGTCGCAGCCCGGATTGCACGATCGCGATTATCGACGAGCGGGCGAGCCGCCAGCATTGCGTGTTGCAGCCCGACAGCAAGGGTGGCTGGCTGGTGCGCGACTTGGGCTCGCGCAACGGCACCAAAGTCAATGAGATCAAAATCAACGAGGCGCCGCTGAACCCCGGCGACGTCCTCAAAGTCGGCTCCCACGAGTTTCTCGTCGAACGCGACGGCACCGGCCCCGCCAACTCCGGCGACACCGACGTCGAAGGCTCCTTCCATGTCGGCCAAGCCCTCAAGTCCATGCCCGCGGACGCGGTGGCGGCGGCCGGGTCGCTGACTGCCAGCCGCGAGGTGGGTTGGATGTTCGAGTTGCAGGCGGTGATGGACAGCCTGCCCCCGAAGGACAAGGCGCCCGAGTTGGTGAGCGTCATCGACGCCAACGGGCGGCCCAGCGACGTGCTCAACGGCACGAGCGATGGGCCTAACGCGGTGCGATTGCTCTTTCAGACGGCCAGCAAGGCCCGCGCCACGGATATCCACATCGAGCCCAAGGGCGAGACGTTTCAGGTGCGGATGCGGGTCGATGGCGACATGGTTGCGATTATGGACCTGCCCAAGCGGGTGGGTGAACTGGTGTATGGCGTGATCAAAGCCGCGTGCCATATGCACGTCGCGGGGCGCGACGCCATTCAAGAAGGGCACTTTTCGCTGGTGTTTCCGGATCGCCGGGTGGAGTACCGCATCAGCTATACGCCCACCGTGCACGGGCAAAAGTTGGTGGTACGTATTCTGGACCAGAAGGGGCAGCCCGAGTCGATGGCGTCGCTGGGCTTTTCGAGCTACATGTTCGATCGAATTGCGCAGGCGTGCCAGCAGGACAGCGGGCTGGTGTTGGCGTGTGGGCCCACTGGCTCGGGCAAGACCACCACGCTGTATAACTGCATTCGCACCATCGATCGCACGACGCGGAATGTGGTCACGATTGAAGACCCGGTCGAATATCAGCTTGACCACGTGACGCAGATTCCGGTGGACGAGCAGAAGAACAACACGTTTGGGCAGTTGCTGCGCAGTGTGTTGCGGCAGGACCCGGACGTGATTTTGGTCGGCGAGATTCGCGACGAAGAGACGGCGCGTACCGCGATGCAGGCCGCGCTGACCGGGCACCTGGTCTTCAGCAGCATCCACAGCAAAGAGACCATTACGTCGGTCTTCCGGCTGCTGGATCTCAAGGTTGAGCCGTATCTGGTGGCAAACTCACTGGACTTGGTGCTCGCGCAGCGTCTGGTGCGGGTGCTCTGCGATACTTGCAAGCAGAAGGTTCCGGTCACCCCGGGCCAGGCGACCCGGCTGGGCAAATGGCTGGGGGGCAAGACCGAGCTTTACGTCTCGACGGGTTGCTCGCGCTGCTTGCGAACGGGCTATCGGGGGCGTCGCGCGTTGTTTGAATTGCTGGATTTCAACGACGAGTTGCGTGACATCGTGCTGACTCGCCCCAGCATTCAGGCGATGAAGAAGATCATCGAGCAGGGGCTGTTTACGACCTTGCAGCAGTTTGGCTGGAAGCTGGCCGCGGAAGGGGTGACG
>JAKFUN010000252.1 GCA_021732675.1 Phycisphaerales bacterium | reverse complement strand
CTCGGCTTTTCGGGGCGATGGTTTGGAAGTTTGCCGGGGAGTAAGGCTACTTCAAAGATGCGATCTGGATCAACTCCTGAACCGTGGTCCGAACACCGTCTCGAATCTCCGTCAGGTCCGCGGCGACTGCGTTGTAGCGGCGGTTGTGTGCGGACTTGTCGCCGCGGCCCTTGACGTCATCGAGCGTTTTCTTTGCATCGCGGCCGAGGTTGAGGCCAGGGGGTGACGCGTTGCCGTTTGCCCGTGCAACCAGGTCTTTGAGCATGTAGTAGCTGCCGGTGCCGCCGTTATCCTTGATCTCCGACTCGCGCTTCAGATGCTCATACGCCTCGATGATGAGCGTTTCGAGCAGGCGGCGGAGCATGACCGACGCCGCGTCGTAGTACGCGGCACGGAAGCAGCCATTGAGTTGCTTGCACACCGTTTCGATGTACCCGCGTGTGTTGCTCCAAACGGCCTCGGGCAAGTACCCCTCGGCGTGATTCATCTCCGGCTGCATTCCCTCGAGGTTTGTCGGAAGCCAGCCCTGAATCACCTTGCGCGAGCCGGGTTTGAGCGTGAACCCCTTGCCGTTCTCGTTGCAGAGTTTGGTCTTGCGAATCGCCGCCGCCAAGGTCGTCTGATTGGGCGTCCCGACGTGATGATCACCCATGATCTTGGTGAGCGCTCCGGCGGTCATCGCCGTATCCGGCGTCTTGTGGTCGTGATACCAGAGGATGGCGACAGCCTTCTCGGCATTGGTCTTGTCGAGTTTGATCACATGCTCACAGAAATCGCTCAGCGGAAGTTCCATTTCGCCTACTTGCTGCCACCAGTGTCACCGCTGCCCTTGCGGGGAAGTTCGTGCTCGACGACGTTGTCACCTTCGGTGGTGAGTCGCGCCGATTCGACATCTGTGAAGTTCAGCCAACCCTTCCCCTGCTTGCTTCCCACCATCGGCTTCATGTTGCGCATCGTTTGCTTCAGGTCAACCGGAATCGGCTTGTTCACGTGCTTGAAGCCGGCGATGATGTGGCCTGGACCAAAAGTGGCGAGTTTTAGCGTTTGCTTCAGGTAGTACCCGACAACAAGGACCTGCTCCATGTCGGTTGCCGGAGCCTTCTCGGCAAAGAACGCCTTGAGCGCGGGCTTGTCCCTTGGCACAAAGTTTAGATCCGCGACGGGACTGATCCCCGCATTTCGCTCGGTCTTCGTGCCCTCGCCGCGCTTCTTCCGGGTGGTGCCGGCTGCGCCCGCGTTGGGCTGCTCGACTTCCTCCGCATCGATGATTTCCGGTGCGGCAGACTCCTGATTGAACAGGTCGGGTTCAGCAGGCCGAGCACTCGACGCGGCATTTGCGGTGCCGTTCTGAACCAATTTCGGCGGCATCTTCACTTCGACCGCACGCGGCAGTATCTGCGAAACAGTGCGCAGCACGTCCTGCAACGTCTGATTGTTCCCTTCGACCTCCGCGAAGAACACCCGAATCTTGCCCTTCTCCGTGCCCTGCTCGCGATCAATGTTGCCTCGTGCCATACGGCCTCCTTGTTTGATGCGTACTAATGGCAAGCCGCGTGCCAATCAGATTCCTATTGAACAGTAGTTTATGCGAGTCGGGACCCGTTCGCCCCAACATATTGAGTCGAACTGCCTGTCGGGTACTGCTGGAAACGCCGCTTTGCCTGCTGAAATGGCAGGTGTTCGGGACTTTCTGGGGTTGGAGGTGCCGGAGGAAGGGGCTTTCCCTTCCTCTGGCATCAGCGGATGGATGCCCTGTCGTCGCGCTCGGTGTCGCCGCCACAAGGTCCTCGATCACGGCTCCCGCGCTCTCTATTTTTGCAGCGCTGATCGCTGACTTTGCTCTGCCGATCTCCATCTTTGCTCCTGCGCCCTCCATCTTTTCGTCTGCGCCCGAGATCTTTTTGATGGCGATAGCGACCTTGTCGCTCGGTTCCGCTCGCGCTGGGCTCAAGTCGGCGGGTTTTCTCGCCGAAGTCGGGTGTGGAAACGGCGTTGGGGCGTTCTCAACGCGGTTTTCGAGTCCCGGCGGGGCCGCGTCTCACGCCATGGCGCATCGGCTGTCTCGTCCTTTGGGAGAGCAGGCCGATTCGCTAGCGACCTTCGCCTCAACTGCCACGGTCGTGGCGGAGGTTTGCACCATGGCGACGTATCCGAAGAATCGGGCGGAGTTTCTGACCTGGGCCGAGGCGCATGTTGATGTGTTCTCGGCCAACGCGGCCGCGATCGGCCTGACCGCCGCGCAGGCGACGGCGTTCAAGACGCAGGTCGGCGCGCTGCGCGGCCGCACCACGGCGCAGGAAGCCGCGCGGCTGGCCGCCAAGGCCGCGACCGAGGCCGCGGTGGACTCCGACAGCGCGACGCGCGAACTGACGAGCGATCTCGTGCGGTCCATCCGCGCGTTCGCGACGAACAACAACAATCCGAATGTCTACGTGCTGGCCCAGATCCCCGCGCCGAACTCGGGCGCACCCGTGCCGCCGCCCGGCCAGCCGACCGACTTCAAGGTCGGACTCAACTCCGACGGCTCGATCACGCTGAAGTGGAAAGCCAAGCACCCCGAGGGCTCCGACCGCGTGGTCTACTTCGTGCAACGCAAGCTCATCAGCGAGGACTCGTTCCGCTTGATCGGCGGCTCGGGCGAGAAGTCGTATCAGGACGACACGCTTCCCGTCGGCATCGACGGCGCGACGTACATCATCACCGCCCAACGCGGCAACGTCCAAGGCCAACCCTCGCGGCAGTTGACCGTGACCTTCGGCTCCGGCGGGCCGGGGGCGATGCGGTTTGGGTTTGCCGAGGCAAACGCCACGGCCAAGAAAGCGGCGTGAAGCACGCTCAACATCTCGGCTCCGTTCAACGGCCCCGGCACAAGCTGGGGCCGTTCTCTTTCCCCCATCGAGTACAATGCGGCCATGACGGGCGGACACGCCAAAAATGACTATCGCCTTCCAGAGTGGCGGACGTATCGAGACGAGATGCTCGAACGCGAAGGGTACAAGTGCAGTCGATGCGGCCGCTCTCACGAGGCCGGTGTCGTCCTCCAAGTCCACCACAAGGAGTATGTGAGCGGGCGAAAGCCGTGGGAATATCCATACGACTCCTGTGAAGTGCTCTGTCGAGGTTGCCATGGCGAGCTTCACGGCAAAGTGCGACCATCGATAGGTTGGGAGTGCTTTGGTGATGATGATCTCGGCGATCTCTGCGGCAACTGCGAGTTGTGCGGAACCGAGTTGCGGTATGTCTTCTTCGTAAGTCACCCACACTGGGAACCGATGGAGGTCGGTACCTACTGCTGCGACCACCTTACCGGGACGGAGTACGCCTCCAACAAGGTGGACTCAATCACGAAGTATCGCGAGCGAGCTGCACGGTTCGTAGCAAGCCCGCGCTGGCGTGCAGTTGACGGGATACCGACCATAAAGCAGAAGGGCTTCACGATTCAACTCGTGATCTCTGGTACGGCGTATCGACTGCGGATCAACGATCGAGTGGGCAAGCAAGTACATCTGACGCCTGCTGCCGCGAAGCTCGCGGCGTTCGACGTTGTAGAGAACGGCAAAGCTGAAGAGTACTTCCGCAAACGACGGTGAGGCCGCTTCATCGATGGGGGGCGGCTGGAAGGACCCGGGCATCCTGAAGTTTGTGCCCACGTGCATGTGGGACAAGCGGCTCCGCATTCAAGGCCCCGACGGCGCGATGCGCAACAGCGCGTTCAGGGTCCGGCAGATGCCCAGCGTCATGTTCTTTCGCCGTGCGGATCACTTCGACCATGAGCGGTTCCTGACCGGAGACAGCGTCCCGTGGGGCAACGACGCCAAGAAGCCCGACTCTTTGGGCATCACCGGCAAGCGCTCGGTCATGCTCGTGGCCCTGCGCCTGTTGCACTACCTCGGCTTCAGCACGGTGTACCTGCTGGGCTGCGACTTCAAGATGGCCGCCCCCGCCCCGCCGCATGAAGGCAAAGACGCGGCCCCGGAGCACGCACTGCGTCCCGGGGCCGTCGAAGCTTCTTCTTGAGTGCCACGACGTGGCCCGGGGTTTGGCCAGCGAATCACGCTCGGAGCCAGAACTCCTGTTCGTCTGTCGGCACGCCGCGGATCAGCTCGGCGTTGAGTCGTGTAGATGTGAGCTCGAATCCCAGTGCCCGGAGCAACGCGATCGACGGCGCGTTCGCCGGGTGGACCGTCGCCCGAAAGTCGTGGGCTGTGCCGGAGGAACGCAGGTGCTCGATCATCGCGGCCACACCTTCGCGGGCCAAGCCACGGCGTTGGGCACACGAAAAGAGAACGTACGCGACATCGGCCGTGCCCCCTGCCCCCGCTCCCTCC
>JAKFUN010000089.1 GCA_021732675.1 Phycisphaerales bacterium | reverse complement strand
CAATAGACCCAACCCATGCCAGATTGCAACCCACTTCGCCATGTGCGGATTGTCTTCGATGCTCGCGAAAGCTCGCCGCGTGTTCGGCCACTCGCTCGCGCTGGCGTGCAGGGTTGACTGCGTGATCTCATAGAGCATGCGGTAATGAATCTGCAAAAACTCCGGCTGATTGATCCGGCAGAGCGGAAACCCGCCAGACAGCAGGCATTCAAACAGGCGTTGATGCACGAGCGTGTGACACGTGACCTGCAACTGCACGCCCGCGCTGTGATACGCCGCGCGCAGGTCCTCGCCATGCGCCAGCTCCCCCGCCGCGAAACGTGCGAACTCGGGGGTTGTCTCCCACCCGCGTCCGAACAGCTTGAGCCGCCACCCGCGACGAGCCGCCGCACTCGCCGCCCATCGCAGCGTGTCGTGCCTCATCAGCCGATCCGCATATGGGTCGGCAAACTGGTGGACCACGGTGTCGATCAGGCGCGGGTCGGGCGAGGCCTTGAGCGTACGGGTCAGAATCTCGCCCACGCGATCCCGCATCGGCACCCACCGGCGCGGGCCGGGGGGCGTGCGGGCTTCCTCGCGCACCATGCTCGCGATTTCACCCGCGGCCGGCGCCAGCGCCCCGGCCAAAATCGGCGTCAGCCGCGCCAGCAATGCCTCTGGTGATTCGGAGTGATTGCTCACGAACGCAATGTCGCATTCGTATCGCTTGCGGAGGTGCCCCGCCGGCGCGGGACCCGAGAACTTCGCGACATCCGCCCCCACCGCGCATCGCATCGCCTGCTCCCGCGGGAACCCGAATCGCTCAAACAGCTCGGGAAACGTGTGCCCGATCACAAAGTCCAACACCGTCTGCTTCGCCCCCACTGCCGGATCAAACAAGTGCGACATCGCATCCTGAATCCAGCACACAAACGGCACACTGGCCGGGAAAGGCGACATCGACCCCTCGCGCCCATTCAGATTGGCCCGCGTGTAGTTGATCGACAGCACCAGGTCGGGCTCAAACTCCACAACCTCGCGCACGTACGCCACCGCGCTCAGCAGCGAATGGTCGTCGGGCTCCATCAGCACCCGCGCGTCGTGCCCCTGGCGGCGCATCGCCCCCGCCAGATCCGCGCTTGAATGCTTCACAAACGTTGAAAACCGCGTCGTCGGAATCAGCACCCGCAAGGGTGGGCCACCGGCCTGCGCCTCCGCAAATCGTCCGGCCCACCACGCCCGATCACGCCCCGCGTACTTCGCGCTTGCCCGCTGGTACAAGGCCGCGCCTAGATCGCGCTGCGACGCGTCTACCTCCGCCATCACATCACCCAAGGGCGGCATCGCCCGCGTTCGCACCGAGGGCAGCGCCAGCGTCTGTCCCGTCACCCCGTACGACATCGCGCCGCGCAGCTTCTCCCGAAGCTCTTCGCACGCCCGCGAGCCCACAAAGAACTCGCAGCGCTCGCTCTCCAACACCTCGCGCATCCCCACGAGCGAAAGTCCGTCCAGCAGCTCCATGGCGCTGGCCTGCACCACCCGCAGCCGCGGCTGGTACCCATCCGCCCGCTTCGGCGTCGCATCAAACACCGCCCGCAGCAACCAGGGCGGATCGACCCCCTCGATCACAAACGGCTTGTCGTAGGCCTTGTCGCCGCCGCTGGCGTTGCCCTTCACAAACTTCGTCGCCAAGCCCTTGTGATCGCCCAGCAGTTCGAGCGTCTTGCCGCGCCGACGCAACACGTTGCCGTCTAGCGTGCGAAAGCACTCGTAGCCGCTGGCCTGATCGACCCAGTACTCAAGGTCGCTGAAGACGTCGATTCCGCGAAGACGCAACACCTCAGCCGCGGCCTGTCCCCGCGCCACTCGCTCCGCCGCGGGCACCAGGTCGTTGGGCATCCCCTGAATCGCCCCGGCCAACGCCTGCACATCCGGGTCTTGCCTCGCCTCTGCCGCCATCGCGGCGATCTGCTCGCGGGCCAGGGTGACCAACCCCAGCCGGGCAAAGTTGGCCGCCAGCAAAAACCGAACCCCCGCGTCCCCGGGGTTGCTCGCGACCACCTGCACCCCCAAGGGCACAAACTCCCAAGGCCTCCCGGCGCGCCCCAACCCCACCAGCTCATCGCGGCTCATGCTCCTTCGCCCGGGTTGGCTCGCGAGGCTGGTCAATCGCCTGGTGTATCGGCACGAGCACGCCTTTGGGCTGAGATTCCGCCCTGCCCAAGGCACTACCCCCAAGCCCGACGCCAGAGGTGAGGCCCTGCCAACCTCCGGGTGAGTGTTGCAACCTACGCTGGCGGGTCCGCACCCAGGTCTCGTCAGAACACCCCCCATGGCCAAAAACACGCACCAAGCTCCCTCCGGCACCCGCGACGTCTACCCATTGGACGCCGCTCGGCGCCGCTTCATGACCGAGTCCTGGCGCCGCGCGTCGATCCTGCACGGCTTTGAAGAAGTCGACGGCCCGACCTTCGAGCATCTCGATTTGTACACCGTCAAAAGCGGCGAAGGCATCATCAGCGAGCTTTTCTCCTTCACCCGCACCGGTGGTGAAAAGACCTACGCCCTGCGCCCCGAGTTCACCCCCACCCTCGCCCGCCTCTTCGCCGCCAAGGCCGGCAGCCTCCCCAAGCCGACCAAGTGGTTCACGCTCGGGGCCTTCTTCCGTGCTGAGCGCCCTCAGCGCGGCCGCCTGCGCGAGTTCCTGCAGTGGAACGTCGACATGCTGGGCGACGACTCACCGGCTGCCGACGCCGAAGTAATCGCCACCTGCGTCTCCCTTCTCGCCTCGCTGGGCCTCACTCCCAAAGACATCCGCGTAAAGGTCAACCACCGCTACGCCCTGCAGCAATGGCTCGTCCAACGCGGGCTCGAGATCGACCGGCACGCCGACCTCTTCAAACTCCTCGACCAACGCGGCAAGCTGCCCGACGCGGAGTTCACCAAGGGCCTGGCCGCCTTCGGCTTCAACGCCGAACAGGCCGAGATCTTCTCTAAGGGCGTCGTTCGCCTCACCGTCGACGACCCCGCCCATCGGGGCCCCGGCCCCAGCCCCGAGGTGATCGACCTGACCTTCTTCGCCCAGGCCGTCACGCCCCTGGCCCAACAGTTCACCCAGATGGGCATCGTCGATTGGATCGACTTCGACATGAGCGTTGTTCGCGGCCTCGCGTATTACACCGGCATGGTCTTCGAAGTCCACGAAGCCAGCGGCGCCGAACGCGCCATCGCCGGGGGCGGGCGCTACGACAACCTCGTCGAACTCTTCGGCGGCCCAAAGACCCCCGCCGTCGGCTTCGGCATGGGCGATGTCGTCCTCGCCCTCGTGCTCCAAGATCGCGGGCTCATGCCCACCGACGCCGCCCTCATGGAACAAGCCGGCTTCGCCCCGGACATCTTCGTCATCAGCAACGGTCAACCCGAGAGCGACGAGCTGGTGCGCCCGTTGTGTGCGGCCCTCCGCCGCGCCGGCCTGCACGCCCGCCACACCTACAAAGCCACCAAGAACGTCGGCAAGCTCCTCAAGGACGCCAACGACAGCGGAGCGAAGTTCGTCGCCATCGTCGAAAACGCCCAGTTGGCCACCCTCAAAGATCTCCACAGCGGGCAACAAGACCAAGCACCCACGCCCATCTCCCTGGTACCAGAGATGGTGCGTCAGCGACTTGGTCGTGTGGGCGGGTGAGACCCGGCGCCCCCGCCGATCATCACATCCTTGCGTTCCCTGATTTGCTCCGCGCCGGTTTCAAGCCAAACCCATCTCGAATGTCACGATCTGGACCATCCGCTGATTGGCCGATGGCCGCGAAGCTCACCTGACCCGGCGCAGCGTGGCCCGTTGCATTGAGCCCGGCAGCCAAGCGCTCACGCCCTTGTCCTTGGTCGTCGGCAAGACCTCAGCCACAGTCACGGGGTGCGTGATGATGGTGACCTCAATCTCCCCGCCGGGGGTTGGTCGATACACCGCTGCGAGGGACGTGTCGCCGACTTCAAAGAAGCTCCACAACTCTCCCCCGATCAACACGCACGGGATCACCAGCCCCTGCCCCTCGTCGATATCAAATCTTCCCCGCGCGGCGTCCACCTCCACCAACGAGTAATCCCGCACCTGCCTCGTCTTGGAGCCGACCTCAGCCGCATCTTGCTGCGACTGCGCGTAGATGATGCGCCAGCGAAACCGGGGTGGCTGCGATCCCTCGATCGCCACCACATCGAGCCCCATCCAAAAATCCTGGAGCTTTGACTGCGGGACGCTGAGGGTGGCCGCGCCCTCGTACGTGCCCACCCACCCCTCAGGAAAGGTCCGGCCCGGATCGTCCGGGGGCACCAAGGGGCTCTGCACCACGCTCGAAGCGCCCGCGCCCGCCGGCGT
>JAKFUN010000140.1 GCA_021732675.1 Phycisphaerales bacterium | reverse complement strand
GGCCCTGCCCGGGAGCGCGGCCGGTCCCGGTTCGGTGCTGGTGGGGGTGGTTGCGTTCGCCGCGGCGTTTGTGCCTTTGCTGCGATTTACGATGTCGATGCAGCCCGGCGCGGTGGCGGCGATCGCCCGGAACACGTTGGCCGAGGCGGTGCGTCTGCGCCTGAGCGTGGTGTTTCTGGTGCTGTTGCTGCTGGGGTTGGCGGCGTTGCCCCAACTGCTGGATTCTGCCGAGTTTTTGCGGTATCGGGTGCAGAGCTTTTTGCAGTACGGGATCGGGGGGACGTTCTGGCTGATCGGGCTGCTGGTGCTGCTTTTTTCGGTGGCGACGGTGGCCTTTGACCAGCGCGACAAGACGATCTGGCAAACAATGACCAAGCCGGTCTCCCCCGCGCAGTATGTGCTGGGCAAGTGGCTGGGGGTGTCGCTGCTGGCGGCCGTGCTGCTGAGCGTGTGCGGGAGCGGGGTCTATCTGTTCACGGAGTACCTGCGCAACCAGCCCGCGGCCAACGAGGTGCAGGCGTATGTCGCCCAGGAAGGACGCCGGATCAGCGAAGACCGGATGATTCTGGAAACCCAGGTCTTGAGCGCCCGCGAAACGGTGCAGATCGAACCGTGGGAGGTGGATGAAAAGCTCTTCGCCGAGAGCCTGAGCGCCCGGGTGGAGGCCATCCTGCAGGAAACCCAGGTGCCCGGCGAAACGCTGTCGATGCGGGACCTGCGCCGCGCGGAGATCACGAGGCGGATCGAGGTGGACCTGCGCAAGTCCATCGGGCTTTCGCAGCGGGTGATCGGGCCCGGTTCGTCCCGGATCTATCGCTTCACCGGGCTGGGGGCGGCCCGATCGAGCAATCGCCCGCTGGTGATGAGATACAAAATAAACTCGGGCGGAAACATGCCCGACGTGCTGTACCGGCTCACGTTCCAGTTCGCCGGGGCGGGGGTGGAAGTCAGAGAGGTGCCCCTGGCCCAGATGCTCACCCTGCCCCTGCTGCCCAACATCGTGGATCAGGTCGGCAACGTGACGGTGCAGATCACCAATGGGGACCTGCGCGATCCTAACCTCAGCCAAGACCAGCGGGCCAGCCTGAATTTCCCGGCCGACGGGCTGGAGATCACCTACGCCTCCGGGTCGTTCCGGATGAACTTCCTGCGGGTGGTGGTGATCCTGTGGGTGAAGCTGGCGTTCCTGGCGATGGTGGGGGTGGTGGCGGGGACGTTCCTGAGCTTCCCGGTGGCGTGCCTGGTGTCGCTGACGGTCTTCTTCTCGGCGGAGGGGGCGTCGTTCACGCGATCGGCCTTGGACAACTACGCGACGGAAGACCGGGAAGGCAAGACGCTGATCTTCAACACGATCATCTCGAAGATCGCCGAGGTGGTGTCGGGGCTCTTTCAGGTCTATTCCGACCTGAAGCCGACGACGAAGCTGGTGGAGGGGTTGAAGCTGAGCTGGCAGGACGGGGCGACGGGCGTCGTGGTGCTGGCGCTGTCGACGGTGCTGCTGTACGTGGTTGGGGTGATGGTGATGAAGAAGCGCGAGCTGGCGATGTACTCCGGGCAGTGATGGGATTTGGGCAGGGATGGTCTGACGACGAACGCGCGGCCCGCGGCCGCGAGCGAGAGGCTTGGCATGAAACGCGACACCTGGATCAAGCTCGGCGCCCTGGTCACGCTTTTGGCGTGCCTGTCTACCTCCGGCGGGTTGGCGGTGGCGCTGACGGCCATCGCGGGGCGCGAGAAGCTCACCTACACCGATCGCGCCGAAGACGGGCAATCCCGCGAGGTGTCGCTGGGAATCGCGATGGGGGCCTTTCGCGGAATCTTCGTGAACTTCCTTTGGATGCGCGCCAACGACATGAAGCAGGAGGGCAAGTTCTACGAGGCCAACCAGCTCGCCGACGCCATCACCCGGCTCCAGCCCCGCTTCCCCAGCGTGTGGGTCTTTCATGCCTGGAATCTGGCGTACAACATCTCCGTCAGCACCCAGACCCCCGAGGAGCGCTGGGCGTGGGTCGAGGCGGGGATCGACCTGCTGCGCCAGCGCGGGATCCCCGCCAATCCCAACAGCCTGTTGCTGCACAAGGAACTGGGCTGGATCTTCCTGCACAAGATCGGGGGCCAGACCGACGACGCAAACCTCTACTACAAGCGCATGCTTGCCCAGGAGTGGACCATCGCGGTCGGCCCGCCCCCCAAGCGCGGGCCGGAGGATCGCGACCGCGCCAAGGCGATCAAGAAGTACGCCGACTGGATCGCGATCATCCGCGACGCCCCCAACACCCCCGAGCAGCTCAGCGAGCGTGAGCCGACCACGGACGACCTCGCCCGGGCGCTGGGCCGGCTCGGCTATTCGCCGGATTGGAACCTGCTGCGGCGCTATGAGATGTGGAATGGGCTGAAGAACGCCGGGCAGCGCCGGTTTTATGAGAAAGTGGTCGGGCCCAACACCCGGGCGATCGGCCAGCTGATCGACGACCCGAAGTTTGCGAAGGCCTGGCCGGTGCTGAATTCCTTCATCCGCAAGCAGTACCTGCAGATTCGCTATCACATGGACCCAGCGAAGATGGTTCGGTTTACTGAGCAGATCGGCCCGCTGGACTGGCGGCACCATGCCGCCCACGCCTTTTACTGGGCCAACTCGGGCGTCGAAAACTCGATGAATCGCTGGACTGTGGAGAACAAGGCGACCTTCGACTTCATCAACACCGATCGCATCAGCGCCCAGTCGGTGCAGGACCTGTTTCGCAGCGGCGATCTGTACTTTGACTTCTTCGCCTCCACGGTGCCGGGGCAGTACTCGTTGTGGCTGGGCGTGCCCAATGCCCACTTTGTTCAGAGCTACGGGGACATTCTCGAGGGCATGGTGTCGCGCAGCTGGGCGGACAACCCGAACATGCGCGGGACGATGCCTTTGGCGGGTGGGTACGAGAACTTCATCCGCGATGCGATCTGCTTCTTTTACAGCCGTGGGGAGGTCGCGACCGCCAGCCTGTGGCGCGATCGCCTGCTGAACTTCAAGTACTTGACGATGAACGACCCGGAGAAGAAGGAAAAGCTCTCACTCCCCCTCGATGAGTTTGTGCTCAAGGAGCTGACGGGAGAGCTGGAGCGCCCGGCGATCGCGGTGCAGCAGGCGACCGGGGCGCTGCAGGGCTCGTTTGTGAACGGTCTGTTGGCGGGCGATCTGGAGCTCTTTCGCAAGCAGTTTGAGTACGCCAAGCTGGCCCATCGCAAGTTCTTCGAGGCCCAGATGCGCAAGACGGTGGTCTCGGGCAAGGAAGCCCGCATGGAGCAGATGCCTAGCGACTTCCGGGTCCTTGCCGGGGCGCAGTTTGCGAGTTTTCTCTCGACGCTGGGCGCCGATGACGCCGAGCAGGTCTATGACCGCGCCCCGGACGACTTGAAGTCGTTGGGCTACGACTCTCTGGTGGCGGTGTACCAGCAAGATCTGGACAAGCTGGTGAAGGAGAACCCGACGGCGGGGCTGAGATCATTTGACATGATCTTCCCCAAGCCCAAGGGGCTGGACGAGGGCCGCGCGGTGATGCGGGAGTTTGAACGTACTCGCTCCGGGCGACCCAGCGACGCGGTCGAACGCCAGTGATGGCGTGAAGCGAGCCGGAATCGGCAGCGAGAGGGCCTACCTGCTCCCGAAGCGCTCCGCCAGGGTCTGGCTGAGGTTGGCCCAAACTTCGTCGGGGCTCTTGGCAGCGTTGATGATCGCGTGCGACTTTGGTTCCTCGCGGGCTTGGGCCAAGTAGCTTTCTCGCACCATGCGGCGAAACTCGCGCGAGCGGTCTTCCATCCGGTCCGCGAAGAGCGACCCGCTGGCACTGTCGGCCTTCTTGCCCTTGCCCGGAGCGACGATGATCCCGGCGCGCTGGGCGGCGGTTTGTTCGTCGACATCGAAGATCAGAATCAGATCCGGGTTGATCGCTCCGCACGCCACGCCCGTGACCGCGTCGATTTCGTCGCGAGGCAACCCGCCGGCGGCTCCTTGATAGGCGATGGTGGAGCTGACGAATCGGTCGGCGATGACGAACTGGTTGGCCGCCAGGGCTGGGGCGATGCGCTTCTCAACCAGCTGCGCGCGGCTGGCCATGTAGAGGAGCATTTCGCAGCGCAGTGACATCCCGGAGTGGGCCTTGTCCAGAAGGATCTGGCGGATGCGTTCGCCCACGTCGGTGCCGCCCGGCTCGCGAACCTCGCAGACGGGCAGGGCATGGGCCGCAGCGAGCGCGACGAGGCGCGCGAGCTGGGTGGACTTTCCCGAGCCATCGGGCCCCTCAAAGACGACAAACTTGCCGGCCAAATGTGCCAGCCATGCAGGGGGCGGGGTTGGGGCAAGATCAGCC
>JAKFUN010000129.1 GCA_021732675.1 Phycisphaerales bacterium | reverse complement strand
AACGCCACGTACAAACGCAGCCCATCAAAGACATTGCTGACGACGTTGCGATCGATCGTGTTTTCGAGCACCGGGATCGCCTTGGTGTAAAAGCCCACCAGCGTGATGCGGGTCTCTTTCATGTCCAACCGATCGAGAATCCCCTGCACCACCTTGCCCGCCCAGGCGCTGCGCGAGACCTTGGGCGTATCGGGCCCGGAATCCTTGAGCAGCATGCTGGGCGAGACATCGAGCGCGATCAGCAGGTGCTTGGAGGCCTTGGGTGACGGGGGCACCTCTGCCCCCGCGGGCTGAATGCTCCCCAGCACCACCAACCCCCAGGCCAGCAGCCCCACGCCGGTGACGCGTGCGAAGGGCGCCAGCCGGGCCCACAGCGCGGGAGAGCCCGACGGGCCAAAGGCCAGCCGGGCCACCCGCGCCACCCGCCGGGCGTGCAGGCGCTCGGCGATTGCGACCACGATCAACGCCGCTGCCCCCGCGAGCAGCGCCCAAACCATCACCGGAGAATCCAAGAGCTCGCTCACCATGGCGTGTACCTCATTCCCAGCAGCCCCAGCCCGTGAACCCCCAGCAGCACCAACCCCGCCACCACAAAGGGCCGGAAGGCGTCCAGGGGCAGGGCCCCGGGGTCGCGAAACTTCGCGGGCTTCATCTTGTCGATGTGGCGAAAGACCTCCTTGATGCTCGCCGGGTCGCTCGCGGCCATCGCCTCCCCGCCCGTCTGCCTTGCCATGTCGACGACCTCGGTGGGGATGGCTTCGTCTTCGGCCACATGAATGTGGTACAGCGTGATGCCCGCTTCGCGAAGCTCGGCCGCCACCTTTTCGTTCTCCCCGCCATTCAGGTCCGGGCTTTGCCCGTCGGAGACCATGACGATCAGCCGATCACCTTCCAGGGCCTCCTCAACCATGTTGGCTTTGCAGAATCGCAAAGCCGCGGCGATCAAAGTCCCACTCATGTGCGACGGCTGACGCTCAGGGTTGGCAAAGGGCATCGAGTTACGGATCGCTTCCAGATCTTTGGTGAGGGGCGTCCAGCGGATCTGCGACGTGCCGAAAAACGTCAGCCCAAAGGCGTCCCCTTCACGGGCCTTGGTGAAGTCCTTGATCGCCTTGGACGCCAGCTCGTAGCGCTCGCCCGACATGCTCCCCGAGACGTCCAAACAGAGCTGGATGTTGCTGAGTAGGCGTTCCTTCTGGGGCTGCTGCATCAGCTTGGGCCCGGCCAGCATGGTGATCACGACACAGAGCAACCCCAGCGGGGCGAGCTCAAAGGCTCCAAGGAGCATCGCCAGCCCGCGCCGACGCGGGTGAGGGCGGTGATCAAAGGGCATGACCACCCCGGTGCGACGCCCCAGCACCACCCACGCCAGCATGACCGGCAGGGCCAAGAAGAGCAACACCCAGGGGTGAGTAAAGCTCATGCGACCACCTCCGGGCGCGGGTCGTGGGCGTGCCGACGCTGGCTGTGCCGCGCGGCCTCGCGTTCAAGCTGCGAGATCGCCTCGATCGCCGCGGCCCCGTCTCGGGCCCGGTCCGCGTCTGCCCGCCCGGCGTGCAGCCAGCGTTCGATGGCGAGGACCACACCCCTGGTTCGCTCGTCGAGTCGCAAAATCTCCAGCGTTCCGGCGTGATCCAACGCCGGAACCAGCTCGCGCCCGCTGCGCTGGCACAGATAGCGAATGACCATCAGTTCCAGTCCTGCTCGCTCGGCCTCCGAAAGCTCGCGGGCCCGGGCCTGGTCGATCGCCGTCTTCAGTCGCTCCGCCAGGGTCGGCTCGGGCACCGGCAACACCTCGACAACCGACGCGGGCTTGGCCCGGAGCGCCCGGCGCACGAGCACCACCACCGGCACCAAGACCCAGGCGGCCCCTAAGCCAATCATCATCGCCCGGTAGCCACCACCGGCCACCACGGGAGGCTCGCCGCTCTCAAAGATGTCACTCCCATGCGCCCGCGGCAAGTTCGAGACCACCCTCACCGGCAAGGGGGCAAGGTCCGCCACCGCCCCCCCATCCTCGCGGGCCAGGAAGTCTCGCACGTCAAACTCTCCCGCGCGGTTGCCGATGAACTCAACAATCTGCTCGCCCGGCTTTGCACCCGTTTCCACCCGCACCCGAATCGGCGTCTGGGGCGTGTGATCTTGCTTGGCCCGCAGCCGGTGCGGGTACACCACCGTCAGGCGCGAGGCGAGCCCTCGGGTGGCGAGCGCCGGCCCGGAGACCGCGCCAGCCTGGGCCGCTGCCGTCTGCGGTTCGGCAGGTGCCAGGGCCGCGAGGTTTGCCCCGCCCAGCCCCAGGCCAACAACCAGACACAGCGTGGACTTGGCGTGCTTCATCCCCGCCCCCTTTGCAGCCCGCCGCGGGCGCGGAGAAAGTGCCGCAACGGGGGAATGACGTTGGCGTCGGTGGCCAGCGCGAGATAGTCGACCCCCGCGCGGATCAGATCGCGCCGGGTCTCGTCTTCCTGATCCCAGGCAGAGCGAGAGTGTGCCAAAAAGCCCCGGCCCGTCTCCGACTCTTCGCCCGCGAAAAACCCGGCCCCCAGTCGCCCGGCTTCCACCGGATCGCGCAGATGCACCACCATGCAGTCGTGGGCGTGTCCCGCGTGGCGCAATGCCGGAATCGCCTCGGGGTCGTGTAGATCGCTCAAGACCACCAGTACCGACGCGCGATCGATCCGGGCCAGGAGGGCCCGCAGGCGTTCACCCAGCAACGTGGCTTCGCCAAGATCGCCGACGCGTAAGGGCTCGATCGCCCGCCACAGGTCGTTGCGGAGCAGGCTGGGAACCACGCGGGTAGAGCGTTCCCCCGCGCCGACCAGGGCCACCGGGCTCAAGCGCCTCTGGCTCATCAGCCCGATCGCCGATGCGATCCACACCCCAAGATCGTGCTTGCTCAGCAACGTGGAGCTCACCGCCATCGATGCCGAGGTGTCGAGCACGATGTACACGCTGACGCGCTTGAGCGCTTCGTACTGCTTGACAAAGGCCTTGCCGGTTCGGGCGCTCAGACGCCAGTTGAGCATGCGCACCGAGTCGCCGGGCTGATAGAGGCGCGACGAGGCATACTCCAGCCCGCCCCCGGCAAAGAGCGAGCTGTCAGAGCCCAGCGCGATGTCGTCGGCCAGGCGGCGCACGACCATGTCGAAATCGCCTCGGGCCAGCTCGTCGGGCCTTCTAAGCCTGGTTGCCGCATCTGTCTGCATGTGCGATTCTCCGGGCCGACAGCCATCGCCCACCGACGCACCATCTCAGGTCAGGCTGGCGAGAATCTCGCGCAGCACGTCCGGGCCCTTGCGTCCCTCAGCCAAGGCTTCATAGCTCAGCCTCATGCGATGAAGCATGACGTCCTCGGCCAGCGCAAAGAGATCCTCCGGGATCACATAATCACGCCCATGGACAAACGCCCGGGCCCGCGAAGCGTGCACCAACGCCAGCCCCGCCCGCGGGCTGCACCCCAGCTCCACGCTCGGGTGCTGGCGAGTCAGCCCCACCAGCTCCACACAGTCGCGCACAAAGACATCGCTCACATGCACGCTCTGCACCTTGGCCATGGCCTCGGTCAGGTCGCGGATGCTCTGGCGGGCGCCCCCCGAGATGGCGTCGAAGGCGGACATCGGCACCGCCCCATCCCCCTGACGCTTGAGCTTCAGCTCCAGGCTGCGCCGCAGCACCTTCGCCTCTTGACCCGGGGTGGGGTAGGTCAAGCGGTGCCTCAGCATGAAGCGATCCAACTGGGCCTCGGGGAGCTCGAACGTCCCCGCCTGCTCCACCGGGTTCTGCGTCGCGATGACGAGAAACGGCGCGGGCAGGTCGTGCGTCGTGTCCCCGATCGACACGCGGCGTTCCTGCATCGCCTCCAACAGCGCCGACTGCACCTTGGGGCTGGCGCGATTGATCTCGTCGGCCAGCAGCAAGTTCGTAAAGACCGGGCCCTTGTGAATGCGGAACTCGCCGGTGCGCTGCTCCAGGATCTCCGCCCCCACGATGTCGGCGGGGAGAAGGTCGATCGTGAACTGCACGCGAGCAAACTTCAGGTCGATCGCCTTGGCCACCGATTGCACCATCAGCGTCTTGGCGATCCCCGGCACGCCCTCCAGCAGCAGGTGCCCGCCCGTCAGCAGCGCGATCAGGACGCGCTCCACCACCACCTCCTGCCCCACCACTGTTTGGGAAACGTGGGTTCGCACCGCGTCGGCGAAGGCGCACTTGCCGTGCCCCCACGCAGAAACCCCGTGTCCCGCCTTGGTCTCAATCGCGGCTGTCGCCCCGTTGGTTGCAACGCTCGTCACTGGTACCCCTTTCGTGTGCGCGTGCTGGTGCCTCGGACAGAAACCCACCACTGGCCGCCGGTGTTGAACCCAGGGACTACTTCGCGGCGTCCGCGGGCT
>JAKFUN010000105.1 GCA_021732675.1 Phycisphaerales bacterium | reverse complement strand
CCCTCGGCTGGCGCCGGGGGCTCTGGGGGTGGACGGGGCTTAGTCTTTGAGTTGTTTGAGTTCGTCGCGGAGGATGGCGGCGAGTTCGTAGTTTTCGTCGGTGATGGCTTTGGCGAGGCGGGCTTTGAGTTCGCTGCGCTGGCTCATGGGGAGCTTTGGGACGAGGGCGTCGCGCATGTTGCGGAGGACGGCGGCTTCGTTGGAGCGATCGAAGGCTTGGGGGCCGCCATGCTCGGCGAAGTGGCGACGCATGGTCTCGAGACCATCGTCGAGGGCGTGGAGGGCGGCTTTGGGTTCGTTGTCTTTGAGGGCCTGGCTGGCGAGGGCGCGGCTGCGGACCATGATGATGTAGGGGCGGTATTGCTCGAGGGCGACGCGGTCGTCGTCGGCCTGGGCGAATTTTTGGCAGAGGTCGAGGACGCGGAGGTTACGGGTGGTGTCGCGGACGACGCGGTCGAACTCTTCGAGGACGAGGAGGGCGACGTAGCGGCGGTAGAACATTTCGGCCTCGTCGCGGAGGACGCGGCAGTCTTCGGGGGTGAGGGTGGTTTTGGCGGGCTCGGCGTCGTCGTCGAGCTCGACGCCGACGGGTTTTTGGTCGGCGACGACTTCGAGCTGGTCTTCGAAGTACTCGAGGTAGGAGCCGAAGCCGAAGGGGTGCTCGCCGTCGGGGCGGCCGTCGGCGTGCATTTGGAGGAGTCCGAGATCCAGTCGAACTTGGATGCGGGTGTCGCCGTCAAGTCCGGTAAACATACGGCATGTCAGTTGTCCGGGCTCGAAGGGCCAGTTGGCGAGGATGGCGGTGATGTCTGGATTCATGTTTTGTTTGGTATTTAGGGGAATGGGAGGCGGTTATGGGAGTTGGGGGGGTCAAGCGTAAGTGATGATTTTTGAGGAAGATAGGTGGATCTGTAAGATATTTTCCGAACTTTCCTGGTATTTTGCGATTCCTGTGTCACATTCATAGACGGAGGGTTGCAGAGAGACGGGGCCTCATGGCCCCCACCCCCAAAGTCGATGGAACTCCATGGCCCCGCTTGCGGATAGGTTAATGGAGAAACCACGACGTTCGGTCGCCGAGCGTTGTTGGTACGGCGGATCTCGCCGGGAAGGGTGGAGACGTGAGCCAAGTTCGTTCTTCGTCAAGCGCTGGAAGTGTACGGGTGCGTTCTGGCGTGCAGTCGGACCTGACGATGTATCTGCGCGAGATCGCGGAGCACGCGGAGTTGCTGACGCACGAGGATGAGAAGGCGCTGGCGTGGCGGATCATCAACGACAACTGCCCGGCGTCGCGTGAGCGGATGATTCGGGCGAACCTGCGGCTGGTCGTGTCGATCGCGCGGCAGTACGCGGGGCGAGGCCTGGCCATCACCGACCTGATTGAAGAGGGGAACATCGGGCTGCTGCGAGCGGTCGAGGGCTTTGACCCTGCGCAGGGGGCTCGGTTTAGCACGTATGCCTCGTGGTGGATCAAGCAGTGCATGAAGCGGGCGTTGATGAACGTGGGTCGCCCGGTGCATGTGCCGGCGTACATGGTGGAGCTGATCGCCAAGTGGAAGATTGCGTATCGGCGCCTGGAGGCCGAGACCGGGCACGCGCCGACGATGCAGGACCTGGCGACGGTGTTGGATTTGCCGCTGCGGAAGGTTCGGATCATTCGGCGGGCGGTCAAGGCGTTTCAGACGCATCAGCAGCCGAAGGTGGTCTCGCAGTTTGGTGGATCTGAGGTGAACACGTTGAACGGGGTGATCGACCCCAACGGGGCGGCGCCCGAGGACAACTGCTTCAGGACGGAAGAGCTTGCGACTTTGAAGCAGTTGCTGGACAAGATTGACGATCGCGAAGCGAAGATTTTGCGGATGCGATTTGGGCTGGATGGGGCGGAGCCTTTGACGCTGAAGCAGATGTCGGATGTGCTGAACATCAGCCGCGAGCGGGTGCGGCAGATCGTTGACGAGGTGTTGGCGCGGCTGAATCAGATGCTGGTGGGGAACGCGCCGGGGGCGGACCCCGCGGAAGACGGGGCGGCGATCGCGGCGCTTCGGAATCGCCCGAGCGTGTCGAAGAAGGTCTTGGGCGGGATCGATCCCATGGAAGACTTCGACGAAGAGGCTTAAGGCAGCCGCCAGCCTGACCGGCCCGGCAGGCGCGAGGCATGACGGGTTTGGGTCGAGTGTCACGCTCTCTCTTGCGATGGCCGCCTTATTTTCCGGCGGCCATCGTCTTTTTTGGAGTTGGCGGATTGTCGCGGGAGGGGGCCCGGGCGCGGGCGAGCGCCGGGGCGATCGGCTACCATCGGCGCATGCCACTTCTTCGCTTTCAAGCAGCCCGCGCTGGCCATTCGTCTTTCCGCCTTGTCGCCGCGATGATCGTGGGCGTCGCGGGGCTGGCGGGGTCCCCCGTCCGGGGTGATGACTTTGTATCTCAGGCCAACAAGCTGTACGCCGACATTGCTCCCAACCGGCGTTCGGACCTGATCCTGCTGCCGGCGATCGCCAAAATGGACGCCCCCCCCCGGAGCCTGGTGACCCTGGAGGTCGCGGCGCTCACTCCTGCCAGCAGCGGGCAGTTCAAGGAAATGGCGACCTGGGCCAGCGGGGCCAATCAGCAGAACGTGCTGAAGGCCTTGGCGACGGTGAGCAAGGAATCGAACTGGCGGGATGCCTTCGCGTTTGGGCAGCCTTATGGGGCGGATGAGATTCCGCCGGAGCTGGTTCGCGCCAAGCTGTATACCGAGCTGGGCGACCCGGCCACCCTTGCCGGGGCCCAGTTTCTGTATCTGGCGGGCCTGGACCGGATGATGCTGTTGCTGAACGTCGAGGCGACGCGGCTGGGGGCGGATTCGAAGCCCAACGAGGCGATCGACGTCTTGATCCAGGGCGTCTTCTTCACGCGGCAGGTGGCGGATCGGCAGTTTGCCCGGGAATCTCAATGGGGGATGCAGCACGCCTCCCAGTTGCTGGAGCGGATCCGCGATGTGGCCTATGTCGCTGAAGTCACTGGGGGCGCCTCGTTGCAGGTGGACCCGCTGGCAGCGTCGGTCAAGCGGCTGGACGAGTCGGGCTATCTGGATATTTCGCGTGTCGCCTTCCCCAAGGCCGATCGGATTGCCGGTCAGCAGGTGCTCGCCCGCGTCTTTGGCAAGCAGGACGCGGTCGACGAGCGGGTCTTTGCGCCGACCTTGGCGCGATTGGGAGCGACCGACCATCCGTTGCGGCTGTTTTCGGAGGCGGCCCGTTGGCGCACGGTTGCGTCGGTTCAGGCATCTGGAAAGGCGAATCGAGACAAGCTCGAGGCGATGTACGACGACTGGAGCGGGCGCTGGCCTCTGGAATGGCTTGACCCACGCAATCGGCTCCCAACGGAGTATTCGAAGTTCGGGGCGGAGCGAGGGTCGATGGCGGCGGTCAACGCCTCGGTGTGGGATGTCGGCACGCTGTTTGATTCGCGGCAGATGCTGCGGGTGGAGGCGGCGGGGGCACGAACCGCGCTGTCGGTCGTGGGGGTGGAACTGACGCGGAAGAGCCTTCCGCCGCAGATCTCGGCCATTCGCCCGCGCTGGATGGAAGCGCTGGATGTGGACCCGTTCAACCCCAACCGGGCGCGGGCGGCGCGGCCGCCTTTGGAGTATTTTGTGCCGCTGCGCGATACTCCGAAGGGCGCCGGCGGGGAGGCGGAGTCGTACCGGATCGACATCGTTCCGTCGGATCCGCGCAACGCGTTTGCCCGGCAGTTTAAGGACGACACGTTTGTGCTCTATTCGTGGGGCTCAAACAATGAAAAGGACTTCGCCAAGCGGGTGCAGAACACTTCGGCCCGGGCGGACGGGGCGGACTACCTGTTGTGGCCCCCGATGCTCAGCCTGTATCGTCAGCACCTGCTGGATAAGGGCGAGCTCAAGTAACCACCTGCCCGGGGGCGCGGGCGTGACCCGGGAAACAAATCAGCATCGAATGGCACAGACCTGAGGGCTTGAAGCAGATGGACAATGGCGTGAACAAAGTTGTGATCATCGGTTCTGGTCCGGCGGGCTGGACGGCGGCGATTTACGCAGCACGGGCGAACCTGGATCCGGTGGTGTATGTGGGCGTGCCGAAGCAGGACCCCGGGCCGGTGTTGCCCGGCGGGCAGTTGATGCTGACCACCGAGGTCGAGAACTACCCGGGCTTCCCGCATGGGGTGCAAGGGCCGGAGATGATGGGGTTGTTCCGCGCTCAGGCGGAGCGGTTCAAGACGCGGGTGGTCGAAGACGACATCGTGCGTTGTGATTTTTCGACCAAGCCGTTCACGCTGCATCCGGGGGATGGGCCGCCGATCCGGGCACACAGCGTGATTCTCTCGACGGGGGCAGTGGCCAACTGGCTGGGCCTGCCGAATGAGTTGCGTTTGGCGACGTCGGGCGGGGGCGTCTCGGCGTGCGCAGTGTGC
>JAKFUN010000053.1 GCA_021732675.1 Phycisphaerales bacterium | reverse complement strand
CTCCACGCTCGCGCCAGCCGCCAGCACGGGCCCCGCCCCTTGCAACCCCACCAACTCCAACTCGCGCCCCGATTCGTTCACGATCGCAAGTCGCACGCCACTTGACCGCGCCAGCTCCACAAACTGCTCGCCCGCCGGCACCGGCTGCGGGCTCTCGCACCCGCCCAGCACCAGCACACACCAAACGAAATGCCTCGATGCACCATGCCCCAATGCCCTCTTCATGTCGCACCTCCGGTCCGCCCCGTGCGCCCCGAGCACTCAACACACGCTGAAACTCTCCAGCACCCGCTTCCATATCCCCGGGTCCTGCGGGTCGGCGGCTGTCACCTCGCCCGCTTTCACCCTCTGCAAGAACGCCCGCGCCGTTGCCTCGTCCGACCTTTCAGGTGCCTCCAGCATCATCATCGATGCCATCGCCATCGCTTCGGACTGCACCGGCACGGCGTCGTGATCCATGATGTGCTTCACCGCCGCCAGCACCTCAGCGTGCTCCATGAAATCCATGTGGTCGGTCGCCTTTCGCAGGTCATACACCCGCGACCTTGGCGTCTGCGCCAGGCGGCTCGACCAATAGGGCACCACGCCATCGCCCTGCTTGCCCGCCCGACCCGCGGGCCCCGCGACCAAGGGCGATTGGTCCGACGTTGCCTCGGTTTTGCCCGGGTTTGGCCATGGCCCCCACACCAGGCTCGTCGCCGAGGTTTTCGCGTTGTGCTTTGCGTCCAGCGGGGTGATTCCGCCTCGGATGTGAAACGTGCGCGCATGGGCCGCCGGGGGCAGGCCCTGCGCCAACAACCACATCACGTCGCGCGAGTCGTCAATCGCCTCGCGAACCGCGTCGGCCCACTCCCCCTTCATCCAACTCGGCAAGCGCTCAAACATCGCCGGGTCGTGAATGTCCGCAGCCCGGCTCGTTTCATGGTCGATCGTCGGATAGACGGGCAAATCTTGCCCAATATCCGTGGTTGCGTTCAGGTGCTGATACGACTCAAAGTCCAGGTGACACAGCGCGAAGGGCCCGGGCATCGACGCGATGTACCTCGCGAGGGTCTGGCGTCCGATCAACCAGTTGAGCAGGCTGTCGCCCACGTAGTAGCGATCGATGTGCCCGCAAGTGCCGTAAAAGGGCGTGCCCACGCTGATGAATCTCCGCACGTATCGGTCCAGCGAGTCGCCGGGCTTCGCGTGAAACCGGGCGAGGTACGTCGCGCCCACCAGCCCGCCCTGGCTGTGGGCCAGCAGGGTGGCGTTCTCCAGGCCTTTGGTGTCGCCTCGCAGTTGGTCGGCGCGAAGGGCAAGCTCCCGCAAAAACCTGTCGAGAAAGATGGCGTTCTCGATGGCGGGCCTTCTCCAGTCGTAGCCAAAGACGAAGTAGTTCACCCCGGCGCCACGAAAAAAGGCCTTGGTCTCGCCGTAGGGGGTATAAAAAGGCCTCCAGCGCACCGGCCCGTTGGGGACGAGAATCCGCCGCTTGGCATCCTCGCGACTTGGGGTCATGGCGAGGGAGGCCGCCTCATCACCAAAGATGAGCCCGAACCCTGCCCACACGGTTTCAAAATCACCAAAGGGCAACGCCTTCCCCTCGGCAAAGGCGTCCACTGTGCGATCAAGCTGCGAGCCCATCCCCCCGGGGAGCAGGATCACCGTCGGGGCGGCCGGATCAAAGCTCGAGAAGAACTCGCGCCGCTGCCAGTCATACGCCGCGTCGATCAACGTCGCCCGAGCCGCCTGATAGCTCACGCTTCGCCCCCTTTCGCCGCGTGCCACCGAGGACGTTTCCGCGTTCCCGATGACTTTCAACTGCCAGCCACGCCCTGCCCCGATGACGCTCGAAGCCGCCTCGTCGGTGGCACGATCACCACCCGCATCCCAAGCCTAACCCATCGCCGTCCCCGCCGCCCCGGACATCACCCCGATCGGCGCGCGCATTCTGGGGTGATCCGCCGGATCGCGAATCGCCTTCGGGCAAAGGCCGATAGCATGTAGCCAGCTTCATGACCGACGCCAACGCCAAACCCCGCCCCTTGGAGGCAGACGCCTCCCTCTTCCTGCACCCGCAGACGCTGGCCCGCCTGCGCTCCTTCGAGCTTCGCGCCAAGATGATCGTGGAGGGCTTTTCCACCGGCCAGCATCGCTCTCCTTACAAGGGCCTCTCGGTCGAGTTCGCCCAACACCGCCCCTATGTCGCGGGCGACGACATTCGACACCTCGACTGGAAGGTCTTTGGCCGAACCGACAAACTCCAGCTCAAGCAGCACCAGCAAGAGACGAGCCTCGACCTGATGGTGATGGTGGACGCCTCGGGGTCCATGCTCTACGGCAGCCGCAGCTTTGAAGAAGCCAGCGGCGTCGGGATCAAGACCAGCCTGGACGGGCGCGCCCACTGGAGCAAGTTTGACCACGCCACCGCTCTGGCCGCGGCGTTGTCGTACGTCACCCTCAGCCAGTCCGATCGCGTCGGCCTGACTGTCTTTGCCGATGAGATCCGCGCCCAGGTTCGTCGCAGCAGCAGCCAGGGCACCTGGCGGCAGATCGTCGGGGCCCTGAGCCACCACCCCATCGACGACGCCAACAAGGGTCGCGTCACGAGCCTGGCCCGCGCCACCGACCAAACTCTGGCCAAGATCACCAACCGATGCCTCTTCGCCATCATAAGCGACTTTTTCGTCGACCTGGAAGACGTCAAGGCCGCGCTCGCCCGCCTGAAGCACGCCGGGCACGATGTCGTGGTGTTTCAAGTACTGGACCAGAGCGAGGAGAGGTTTGACTTCACCGACGCCGCCCCGTTCCAAGGCCTGGAGGGGGAAGCAACCCTGCGGGTGGACCCCCGCTCGCTGCGGGCGGCCTATCTCGACGTCTTCCGAGCTCACCTCGCGGGGGTCGAAAAAACCGCCACCGGCATGGGCTTTGACTACCAGCGGATCAGCACGCACGACTGGCTGGGCCCGCCCCTGGCCGCCTTTGTCGCCCGCCGCAACGCCATGATCAAGCGGAGCAAGTACGCCTAAACCCGCATGGTCTTCATCAACCCATCTCTGGCCGTCGCTGGGCTCGCGTGCATCGCGCTGCCCATCCTCATCCACATCCTCATGCGCCGTCGCCGCCGCCCCGTCGCTTTCGGGGCGATGCGATTCCTGATCGAGGCGTACAAGCGTCAGCGGCGGCGGATGAACCTGGAGCAGATCTTGCTGCTGGCCAGCCGCTGCCTGCTGGTGGCGCTGCTCGCCCTGGCCTTGGGTCGGCCCATCTTCGGGACGCATCAGGGGTTGCTGGGGGCGCCATCCAAGACCGTGTACCTCGTGCTCGACAACAGCCTGACCAGCAGCGCCCCGGAAACGATTGAGCGCCTGCGCGCCGACGCGCTCCGCTTGCTGGGAACGCTCGACGGGGCCCGGGGCGATCGCGTCGCGCTCCTCACTGCCGCCGGCCCAGCCGATGTCGTGGTCGCCCCCCCCACCAGCGACCTGGCCTCGGTCGCCGAACTGGTCCGCAACATCGAGCCCGCCGACAGCAAGGCCGACTGGGCGGGTGCCCTGGCCCGGGTGCGCGACGACCTGCGCCAGACGCTGGACCAGGACCCGGGGGCCGCCCCCACCGTCGCGCTTTTCAGCGACTTTCGGGCCGGAAGCGTCGACCTCTCCGCCTCGCTCCCGGCGCTGGGCGTGCCCGAAGCCCGCCTGACGCTGCTGGCCAGCCCACCCGCCGAGACGGGGCTCGACAACTTCGCGATTACCGAGGTGACCCCCTCGCGGGCGCTCATGCTGGCTAGCGCCAGCGAGGGCGTGGGCGTCCCGCTCCGGGTTTCGATCCGGCGCAGCGACACCTCGCAGCCCGCCAGCGGCAAGGTGATCCTCCGCGCCCTCGACGCCGGGCAAGCCGTGGACGACGCTGCCCGCGCCGCCCCCCGTGCTGAAGCCGCCTTTGCCTTTGCGCCCGGGCAGGCATCGGCCTCCGTCCTCGCCACGCTCGACCTCCCTCCTGGGAGCAGCAAGGGTCGCGTGATGGTGAGCGGCGGAATCGATCGCGACGCGCTGGAGCGCGACAACACCTTCACCCGCACGCTGGACCTGCGCGAGCGTTTGCGGGTGGTGCTGCTCGCCACCCCGGGAGACCGGTCCGGCATTCAGGGCTACAAAGCCGGCGATTGGCTGGCGCTGGCCCTCGCCCCGGACGTCGAGAGCACCCTGCGCAAACGCCGGGGAGAGCAACTGGGAATCGAGACCATCGACCCAGCCAGAGCCCTCGGCTCCGCACCCCTTGCCGAAGCCGACGCCGTGCTGATCGCCAACCCCGACGCCCTCGACCCAGCGGGCTGGAGTGCCGTCAAGCAGGCCTCCGAGCGCGGGGCCTTCATCATGGTCTTCGCCCCCGCGGGCGTTGAGACCCACACCTGGACCGACGCCTTTGTTCAGGCCCTGGCCCCGGGGTGGACGGTCGCCCCCGATGCGAC
>JAKFUN010000224.1 GCA_021732675.1 Phycisphaerales bacterium | reverse complement strand
GGCCACCGCCGCCGCCACCGCTCTCGGTCTTGGGACGGGCTTCGTTGACAACCAGAGCGCGGCCACCGAACGATTGACCGTTCAGCGCCGTCACGGCGGCATCAGCCTCGCCGTCGTTGCTCATCTCGACGAACCCGAAGCCGCGGCTGCGGCCCGTCTCGCGATCCATGACCACCGAGGCCGACGAAACGGCGCCCTTGGTCGAGAACAACTCGCGCAGCTGATTGTCATCCGTAGTGAAAGGCAGATTTCCGACGTAAAGCTTCTTCATCGCTCACGAACCTTTGCCCGAGAAACACTAAAACCGGAATCGCTAGCTAAGACTCGGGCAAGAGCTCACGCCGGCCGCGAAGGTGCACCCCGGCCAATCCGGCCGCACCTCACTTCTAACGCCCGGAGTATAGCAGCTGTCAAGTCCGGAACACAACTTTTTTTCTAGGTCCTGCCAAACTGTGGAAAAGTCCCCCAAAAACAGATGAAAACACCTGCCTACCATCGAGCATCTGGCGGTACATTCCCAGACAAAGCGCGAACAATGCTGCGAATGCCCCCACGTCCGCGCCAGTCGGTCCGCACCAGCAGCCAGGTCGGCCCCATCAACGCCGCCAAGTCGTCACGAATCCGGTTGGTGATGGCCTCGTAGTAGATTCCTTCGTTGCGAAAGCTCTGGAGATAGAGCTTGAGGCTCTTGAGCTCCACACAGGTTCCGCCGTCGCGTTTGGCGCGGGGCACGAACCGAAGGGTCACAATGCCGAAATCCGGATGACCCGTCTCCGGGCACACGCTGGTGAATTCTTCGGCGATGTGCTCGATGACGAACGGAGTGTCGGAGGGTGTGGGGAACGCAACGAGTAGATTTGCTTGAGGCATCGCCAAGGGTATTGGCGCGGGGCGGGGTTATCCTCCGGGCATGACCCGAATGACCCCCTTGTGCGTCGCGCTGATCGTGGGCGCGATCGTGTCAACCTTGCCCGGATGCGTGGTGTGGGAGATTCGCGACGACCTGCGCAAGAGCAACGAGCAACTGACCGACGTCAAGCAAGCCCTCGACAAGGCCAACGGCGCGCTGGACAAGGCGAACGCCGACCTGGAAACCGCCAACCAGCGCCTCGACAAGGTCGAGGTTGGGCTCACGAGGCTGGATAAAACCAACGCCGCCATCGACACCACCAACCGGTCGCTCGACACACTGCAAAGACAGCTCGCGGCACTCGAGTCGATCGACAAGAGCCTGGGTCACCTCGACCAGCACTTGGCGGCGGTCCGCAAGACCATCGGTTCTATTGACTCCATGATTCCGTTCATGGACCTGGGCGGGGGGCCGGATGACACCGGCGTGGCGACGGCCGCACCGGCGCCTCCGCCTCCGGGTGATGGCGGACCGGCGGCGGACAAGCCTTTGGGCGAGCAGGTGGCCATCGATGCCGCGACCCAAGGGCCGCGGCGAGATGCGATTGAGGGGGTGTGGATTGAGCGGGCGTACTCAAAGGCACCCGGGGAAGCACACTGGTATCTAGTGCTTCTAAGCGACGGCACCTTTTACGAGCGAAACGAGCCCGCCGACGAACAGGACATTCGAGGCAAGTGGACTCGCAACGGCGGCCAACTTCGACTCGTGCCGGAGGCGCCAATCGCGGATCGCAGCTCCACCGACGCCTCCGGGAAGGAAGTGCTTGAGGAAGGCCCGCCCCCTCCGGAGGAGTACAAGGTGCTGCTATGCACCAATCGGGTTCTTGTTCTTGAGTTTGAAGAATCGGTGATTGTGTTGGGCCGCCCGTGACTGAACGAACCCCACGCGGGGGGTGGTTTCGCTAGTCGAGCCAGTCGCGTGCCTTGAGCCGCTGGGGAACGTATTCCTCAGTGACGTAGCTGATGTCCTTGGTGATCATCGCCTCGACTTCCATCTTGAACCCGTTGCTCAGCAGCAGGTCGATCTCCTTCTGCCAGGCCTTGTTGTCGGCGAACCAGGGGTACGCGGCGATCTCCTTGGCCCGCTTGATGTCGTTGTCGGAGAGTTCGATCTTCACCGCGTCCGAGAGGTCGCACTCTTTGAAATCCTTGGAGCGAATGCCCAGGAAGCGGGCCTCTGGAATCGCCAGTCGCGAGCTCTCGAAGGCGAGCGAAATCGAGCCCTGCTTGATGACGCTGTAGATGTAATGCCCCCAGGGGTCACAATCCAGCACACAGATGATGGGGAGCTTGAGCTCGCGATTGAGGCGTTGCAGCAGGCGGCGCACGCCCCGGGGGGGCTGGCCGGCCCCGTGGGTCAGGATGCAGTTGTTCTTTTCCCAGAAGCGATCTTCATTGAAGCGATTCCACACCGTGCCCTTTTCGACGTGCAGCACGAACTTCGCCTCGCACTTGCCGAACTGAAAGACATCTTCCTCGACGATGCTGGGGATGCCATGCCCACCCTTGCCCGAAGCGCGGCAGTCAATCGTGTCGCCCCCATCGATCACCGTGATGTTGCCGGCCATGACGCCGCGATTCTCAGCGAAGATATGAAGTTCCTCGCGCAGCGTGCCCAGCGCGACTTCCAGGTCTTCCAGAATCGGGTCGGACTCGTCCTGGGTGTCGAAGGTGTTTTCCTTCGTGCCCGCGACGGTGTGCTTGGCCTTGTAGAAGACACCACGAAGGCTGGAGGTTTTGTTGGCGTCGATGAACTCTTTGATGGTGGAGGTGTGCAGAATCGTCTGCATGAACTGCTTGGCCTGATTCAGGTTGAACAGCTCGCGCTCGGCGGTGGCGTCGCCCATCTGCAGGACGCCCTTTTTGCGATCCCACAGCGTGTTGGACTTGGTGCGCATGGGGATTTCGAGGCGGGGTTCTTTGCCGCTCAGAGTGCGCTTGGCGATGACGTCGGCCAGGCCGACGAGCTTTTTGAGGGTTTTCTCGTCGCGCTCTTTGCTGAAGGTGGAGCCGCGGGGGGCGGAGTCGGTTTTCTTGGTGATCTTCTTGGCCATCGTCTTCAGTCCTCGTGGCACGGCTCTCCAGAGCGGTGTGCCTTCACATACTCACGCCGGAGCACCGGTCTGGAGACCGGTGCCACCCCAAGCCCACACTAAAACAACCCCGGTCCATCTTCAACCTTCTCGAGCTTTCCGTTCACCAGTCGCATCCGCAGCTTGGGGCCCGCCGGTTTTTCAGCCGGCGACTTTTGTGCTTGCTTGGTTTCGGTCGCCTTTGGCGCGGGTTTGTTGGGCTTGGCTGGCTTTGCCTCGGGTGCGAGCTTCGACGCCTTGGGTGCCTCGCCCTTCTTGGTCAGCCTTGGCACCGGCTTGGTGTCGATCAGCTCGGGCTGGTCTTCGTCTTGCATGGACGCGACCTTCAGGGCTGCGGCTTCGGCTTTGGATTGGGCGAAGGGGTCCGATTGAGCCCCGCGCGCAAGCGAGGGGGTTGTGCCAGCACGCGGGCCTGCTCCCCCGGCTGCCGCCGGGGGCTCTGGCGGAGCCTCCACGATGATCACGCCGTCCTGGTCCGCCGGGTCTTCGTCCTTCATCGCCTTGCCGTCTTCGTCAAGCTGCAAGTCCGCGATGGCCGTGCGCCGCCTGGCCTGTGCCTGCAGCGCCTCGAAGATCTTCTTCGCGTCGGTGCCGTTGATCGCTTCGAGCGCCTGCGCGATCTCCCCGATGTAACGCTCAAACACGTCGCGTCGCTCCGCCTCGCGGCGCATCTTCATCCGCTTGCGCAGATACGTCCCGAGCTTGCGCCCGCATTCCATCAACGCGAGCTTCATTTCCTTGCGGATTTCGTCGTAGTCCGCGATCGCCTCTTTGCTCTCGCTGGTAAACGGCACCCACACGCTGGCCATGTGGATCATGATTACCAGCGGGCCCTGCGGCAAACTGCCGCGTGGCTGCTGGAGGTTGTAGTTCTTCCAGCTCGTCTCCGTGACTGCTTTAAAGCTCGAACACGCGCTCTGCTGAAACAACAGCGGCACCCGATTCGCGAACCGGATCACCCGCGCCGAGTCTTCGCTCGCCAGGTCGCCCCCGAACGCGATGGCCGCTTCGATCTGGAAGGGCCGCCCGCGATAGATGGCCGCTTCGCGCGACGACGCGGCGTAAAACTCCGCCCGCACGCCTTTCAACATGCCCGCGAGCAACTGCCGCACGCCGATGGGGGCCAGGCAATCCGTCGGGGGCGGGGCCAGCTTGGCCTCCTGAAACTCCTGGAAGAGTTTTTCCACTTTCTCCGGCTCGATGTCACCGGCTTTGGTGCGGCTGCTCACGCCGATAGCCTCGCAGAACCCGCTCGCCGTCGACGCACTCACCCGGCAGAACTTCTCCTGCAGGAACGCGTACAGCGTCCCGCCCTTTACCTCAAGCTCGTAGTCCTTGAGCATCTGCAAGAGAATGCCCAGCTCGATTCCCTTGGGGTGGGGCTGGATTTCCTTGGTTTCTGGCGGCAACTCGTTCACCGCGCGCGGGAACAGAATCACGCCGTCTTGCTCGGTGGTCACGGTCGGGCCGGCGGGGGCCGGCTGGGTCAGGCT
>JAKFUN010000136.1 GCA_021732675.1 Phycisphaerales bacterium | reverse complement strand
TCATCCCCCCCAGCAGCTGCGCCGTGTACGCCCCCGCCGAGTGTCCAGCCACCGCCAGCCTGCTGGTATCAATCCTCCCCTTGCCGTCCTTGCCCTTGAGCTCTGGAATCTTCTCTTCCAGCGTGGGGATGGAGTCCACAATGAACTTGCAATCAAGCACTCGATTCAGGCGCCCCTTGGCATCCATCTGCTTGATGTCGAACGCATTTGCCCGGTTCACCTTCTCGCCCGCCCGCCTTCGCTCCTGGATCGAATCCGCATGCGACGGGCACACCACCACATACCCCCAGCTGCACAGGTGGTCGCACAACTCGCCAAAGACATCTTTCGAGCCCCCAAGCCCGTGCGAGAAGACCAACATCGGATACTTCGCCTCTCCCTTATCCGCCACGCGAGGGCTGGGCACCCGCACTTTCACCCGCAAGTCCTTGCTCCGGGCGGCATCATGCAGCACCAACTCGTCCGTCGTCGCCACCTCACACGGACCAGCCGCCAGCCGGTAGCCCCCCTCCGGCTCCAAAGTCGGCCCGGCCAGGCCGGCGCCTTCCCCACCCGCCTGCGCCAGCGCGCCCCCGGCAAAGAACAACACGCCCGCCAACATGCCGATCGGCCACTTGTTCATCGAGGGTCCCCCTGCGCGTGCCGCGCTTTCACACCTCATCCCAAACGCCCGCGTCAGGGCCGCATTGCCTCAGCGCCCCGTCGGCACGTCTTTGATCTCAGGCCTTTTCAGCGGCCCGGGCCCCATCCCAAACGGTGGCGCCGGCACCAGCCTCACCTGCCTCAGCACCGGGGGCTCCACCGGCCGATCCCCATTCACCGGAGTGGCCCCAATCGCCAGGATCACCTCGGCCCCACGCACCGCCTCCCCAAACGAGACGTACTTCCCATCGAGCCTTTGCGTTCCCTCGCGGCTCAGGCACACAAAGACCTGCGACCCGTTCGTGTTCGGGTCCGTGTCCCGCGCCATCGAGAGCACCCCAAAGTCATGAGGCACGCTCGAGAACTCGAAGTCCACCGAGTACCCAGGCCCCCCAGAGCCCGTCCCGGTCGGATCCCCCACTTGAATCACAAACGGCTGCCCCGCCGGGGACTTCGCCACCACCCGGTGAAACTCGATCCCTTCATAAAACCCCCCCGCCACCAACTGCACAAAGTTCCGCACCGTGTTGGGGGTGGCCTCCGGACGAAACCGAAACTCGATCTCCCCCAGCGAGGTCTCAAAGACCGCGTGCTGCTCCACATACGCGCACAACCCCGAATAGATCGGCGAGTCCGGCGTATGGATCACCTGCGCTTGCCTGGCGTCAATGCTCGGCTGCTGCGTCTTTGGGTCCACAAAATAGGGCTTCTGCACATCAAAGCTGTACAGCATGAAGCTCCCGGGATTGACCATCGGCTGCAACACCACCGGGGGGCCGACTCTCACTTCGCCCACTTCGAGCTGCGCGTAGTACAAACGAGGCCTCGCCCCGGGCCCCGCCGGCGCCTCCGCCTCCGGCTTCCAAAGATTGGGAAACAAACTCGCCAGATCAGCCCCGCCCGCGGCGACCGGAGCCGCGAACCGAGGCTGCTCCGCGCCAGGCTCATACAACGCGATCCGGGCATCCCCCGACGCCCCCTCGGGGACCTGCACCAGCACGGCGATCGGTCGCCCCACCCCAAAATACAGCTTGCTGGGCGTCAACTGCGCCTGGGCAGGCGCCGTCCACACCCCCACCCACGTCCCCACCAACGCGGCCAACCACATGGATTTGTTCATGCCCAGAGTCTACCGCGTGATAGCGACAACCACGCCGAACTCATCGCCGCGCATGACCCCCACCGCGCCGCACTAGCCCAGAATCGTGCTCACTGCCCGACCGGGCCGCCTTGATTGGCACTCTGGTCAAAGAGGCGCCAAGCCCCGTCGACGGTCGCCGACGAGGAAGCGTTCTTGTCCACCGGCAAGATGCTCGCCAGCGAGCTGCCCGGGTCAGAGAACCAATGTACCGTCAGGTCGGCCCGGAAAAAGTTGACCCCGACCTTGTGGTTGTAGTCACTCTGGCTGCGCAGCCCGTCCGCGATGAGCGAGGACTGTCCCGGATCGATCTTGTACAACTCACGTGTCGTCGCCGCGTTCGGGCTCCCTGCCGAGGTCGGCATCATCGGCCCCTCACCCCGGAAGTGGTAGTTGCCGACGATTTCTTCCTTCTCGTCCGCGGTCCACACCGAGGCATAGCGTGAGAAGGGCGCTTCGCCATGGTGGCTGGGGCAATAGAAGACCTTGGGAGCGGACAAGTAGCCCTGCGAAAACAGATTCCCCAGCCCATCCCACGACTGAGGCCCGTTCCGCGAGTAGTTTGCCCCAAGCCGCAGCGTGACCATTTCCTGCGGGCGATCATCCAGGCCCCCACGCCCCGCGTATCCGAGCTGCTCGGGCAAGAAGACGGTGCTTGGCAGCATCCCCTTGTTTTCGTCGGCGTACATGATCACGCCCAGCCCGATCTGGCGAATGTTCGACTGGCACATCACCCGCCGAGCCGTCTCATTGACCGAGGCGATGCTCGGAAGCAAAATGCCGATGAGGACCGCGATCACCGCGATCGACACCAGAACGTCAATCAGCGTAAAACCCGCACGAGTGGCCACAAAACCACCATCGCGGAGTTCTCGCCACCGGCTGGATTCTTGATGTTGTGTCACCACGCCACCCCCGTGACCACCGAACTCCTCAGTCCCTCTGTCTCCAGCCTATTGCCACCTTCGTCCGCATGCAAGCTTTTTCTGAACAAACCTCTCTCAATTTCCTCAAGGGTTTACCCTTGACTTCGCATTCTGTTCGGTGATTATCAGTCTTGCTCGATCTTTTTGATGCTCGAAGCACATTTTTGATTGCAAATTCGATGGCAAATTAGGGATCATGTCCGCGTCGGATCTCGAACATTCACTCGCTGGCGGAAATGGACCCGCCAGGCCAATCGGGCAAGGGGCGGCTGCTCCGCCTCGAGCCCGCAGGAAGGACCGTGCGATGGGGGCGGACATAGGGCGTAGCTCGGGTTCTTCTGAACCCTCGCGCAAGCCCGATGGGACAACCTCAGTTGGCACCGACCTCGCGCTCATGCGCCGGGTCGCGGCCAACGACCAGGCAGCCGTAGGCGAGCTCTACGACCGCTTTGGCACGTTGGTCTTCCGGATGGCGCTGCAGGCCATGCCCTCGCGGCAAGAAGCAGAAGACGCGGTTCAGGAAGTTTTTGTGCGTTTGTGGAGGACTGCCGAGCGATATGACGACACTCGGGCCGCGCTCGTCACCTGGGTGATGCTCATCTCGCGGCGACACCTGGTCGACAAGCTCCGCCGCCAGCGTGCCCGGATCAAACCAGGCAGCCTCGAACTCACCCAGACCCCCCTGGCCGCCCGAGATGACGGCGACACCAAGATCGACACGGACGAACGATTGAAACTCATGATGAAACGGATTGACGCCCTTCCAGAACTGCAAAGAACCGTCGTGATGCGGGCCTACCTCGGTGGACAGACCCTACGACAGATCGGTGACGAGTTGAACACCCCCTTGGGAACCATCAAGAGCGCGCTCAGCCGCGCGCTCACACGACTGCGGGAACGAACCGGCGAGGAGTTTGCCGTATGAACTTGAACGCACTACTTGAGCACGCACAACTCGACGCCCTGGGACTGCTCGACGAGCAGGAAGCCGCAGCGTTCGAGGCCGCCTTCCGCGCGGCTTCTTCCTCCGTCAAGGCCCAGATCCGCGATGAACAGGCCCGCTGGGCCCAGGAGCAGATTCTGCTCAGCACCGACCTCCCCTCTGCGGCGCTTCGCGACCGCGTTCTCATGGCGATCGACCAGCAGGCCGCCCTCAGCGCTCACGCTCAGCTCGTGGCCGAGTCCCCCGAGTTCGACCTGCGGAGCCCGCGCCGCGTTGCGCCCGCTTGGCGCACCGGTGGCGTTGCACTCCTCTGCGCCTGCTTGGTGCTGGGCGTGGCCTTCATCAAGGTCTACTCCGACAACGCCGAAATGCAGCGAGCCCTGAGCAACGACCGTCAGCTCACCAGCCTCACCACCCTGTGGGGGAATGGCCAGCAGATGAGCGACATGCTCTTCAGCCCCGGCACCACCCGCGCCCTCTTCGCCATGGAGCCCTCCGCCCCCGCCACCGCCAAGGGCGAAGCCTGCCTCTACATGCACACCGGCTGGCCCAGCGCCCGCCTCTTCGTCAGCGGGATCACCGCCAACCCGGGCGAGAATCTCCGCCTGGTCGTCGTCTCCGAAACCAACGTGGTCGAACGCGAGCTCGTCACCCTCCTTCCCAACGCCAATATGCAGTCCATGCAGGTCAATGGACTCTCCAAAGGAATGCGAGTCGCCATCGTCAGCGCCAAGAACAACGCCCCGGCCTCCAGCGGCGTTGTCCTCATGGTCACCAACGTCTAGCCCCCCGCTCGCTTCGCCCCGCATCCTCCACCCGACCCAGGCCGCCCCTCAAAGGCGGCTTTCTTTTCGCGCCAGCCCATCCCGGCCCGCCTTCC
>JAKFUN010000227.1 GCA_021732675.1 Phycisphaerales bacterium | reverse complement strand
CTACACCATGTTGTGGCACGGGCTTCCAGCCCGTGACCTACCCAATCTCCTGACTTGATATTCCCCGGAGATTTATCGCAGGCGAACATTGAAGGGTGGGAAGACACAGGCCGGAGGCCTGTGCCACGAGATTGGGTAGGTCGGCTCTACGAGCCGATACACGGGCTGGAAGCCCGTGCCACAGTTAGTACCCCGCTGGCTGGCCCCCCTTGCGTGGGTCGCTGGCAGGCTGCCAGCCGCCGGGTTGGCTGCGGATGATCTGCACATTGCCGACCGCGTTGCGTTGGCCCAGGGTGTGGCCGAGGTCACCGAGCGAGTCCATCAGTTCCTTGGTTCGCAGCGCCGGCTCCAGGTCGAGCTTATCGGGGTGCCACTGGTGGTGGAAGCGCGGGGCGGCGACGGCCTGGCCAGCGGGCATGTCCCACGCGAGGACGTTGAGTGCGGCTTCGATGGTGCCGCTGATGATGCGCGGGCCCCCCGAGGCACCGGCGATCAGTCGCACCGGGCCGATGGTGCCGTCGAGGTTGGTGTCGGCAACGATGGTGGGGGTCATGCAACTGAGGGGGCGTTTTCTCGGCGCGGGGAGGTTGAGGTCGGCGTGATCGAGCCCGAAGGCGTTGGCATGCCCGGGGCGGGTGAGGAAATCGTCCATCTCGTCGTTCAAGACAAACCCGTATTCGTCGACAGTGACCATGGACCCGAAGATGAGGTTGACGGTTTCGGTGCAGGAGACGGCCGAGCCGTCCTTGTCGATGACGCATAGGTGGCTAGTGCCGTGATCTTCGGGCGGGGGCGTGGCGGTGCCGTAGCTGTCGATCGGCTGCACGCTGGTCATGGAGATGCTCTGGGCCTTCTCGCGGATGTAAGCCGGGGAGAGCAGAAAATTGGTGGGCACTTTGACAAAGTTAGGGTCGCCCATCCAGCGGGCCCGGTCGGCGAAGGCGTGCTTCATGGACTCGGCGACGAGGTGGATGTAGGCGGGCGAATCGTGGCCGCCTTGGGGCGGGGGGAGGCGGACGGCCCGGTTGAGGTCTTCAGCGCGGGACTGCAACATCGCGAAGACCTGGGCGAGTGCCAGCCCGCCGCTGCTGGGGGGGGGCATGGTGAGAATGGTCTTGCCGCGAAACGTTGCACGCAGGGGCGCGAGCTCTTCGACCTTGTACCCGGCCAGGTCGTCAAGAGTCATGTCGCCCCCGGCCTTCGCTACGCTGGCGATGATGGCCTTGGCGATGTCTCCCTTGTAGAAGGCATCGGCACCCTCGGCGGCGATCAGCCTCAACGCCTTGGCCTGCTCGGGCACGCGGATGTGATCACCGACTTTGACTTGGCCCTTGAGCAGGAACTTCTCCCACATCATCGGGTAGCGAGCTTGCCGGGCCTCGTCCGCCTTGAACCAGGGGATCACCAGCTCGTCGGTGTGCATGTTCTCGGCGTAGTGGCTGTCGACCTCGAAGCCCGCCTCGGCCAGGCGGATCGCCGGGGCGAGCACGGTGGCGCGGTCCATGGTGCCGTATTTGTCGAGCGCGTAGAGCAGCCCGGCGACGCACCCGGGGACGCAGACGGCCTTGCCGCCGTGGGTGGAGGCGTCGGGATCGGTGTCGTGCTCCAGATAGTCGGGGGCGGCTTTGGCGATGGCCCACTCGCGATAGTTGATGCTGGTGGTGACGGCTCCCAGCGCTGGGTCTTTGGGGTGCTTTTTGAGATGGATGACCATGAAGCCACCCCCGCCGATGCCGCAGGAGTAGGGGCGGACGACGGAGAGGGCGAAGGAGGTGGCGACGGCGGCGTCGACGGCGTTGCCGCCTTGCTTGAGGATCTCCAAGCCGGCTTCGGAGGCGAGGCGATGATCAGCGGCGACGCAGGCGTTGGGGTACACGGTGTCTCCAGCGATGTGAGGTACAAGTGACGGATCCATCACGGGGGCGATTGGCGCGGCGGTTTGGGCAACCGCAGCGGATGCCAGCGCGATGCTCGCGACCCCGGCGCGCATCCGGTTCGTCATCATGCCAGCTTGGGAAAATCGGGAAAACATGGTTTGGGTGAAACTCGGGCTAGGTCTTTTTCTGAAATTCCGGTACGCTCAAGGCTGTGCGCTCCGTCGGGGCGATGGTGCCCTCGGCAAGCGTAACACGATCGGTCCGACGGGCGAACAAGCAAGAGTTTGCGGGCGGGTCTTTGGGTGCGGTGATTGATTTGGCCCCCAGGGGCCGCCAAGGAGAGTTGCGCATGATTTCTCTGGCCATTCGTGTCTCGTGGCTGATGGCGTGCGTTGGCGGCTCGATGGCCTTGGCCCAGCCGAGCGCGCCGGATGGCCCGTACCCGGGACAGCAAATGGTGCGGGTGACCCCCACCAGCGAACGCCAGCTTGCCCAGCTTATGGATATGTGCACGGCGGTCTGGTCGTGCCACATTGGCGTGGGACCGGTGGATGTGCAGGTCACCAAGGCCCAGCTCGACGCCCTGAGGGCCGCCGGCTTTGACCCTCAGGTGCTCATCCCCGACGTGCAGGCCCTGATCGACGCCGAGCGGGCTCAGATTGATGCCAGTCACGCTGAAGCCGACCTCAACTGGTTCGGCACCTATCGGACGCTGGCCGAGATCAACCAGCGTATGACCGACCTGGTGGCGGCCTATCCGAGCATGGCTCAGTCCTTCAACATCGGCACCAGCCAGCAAGGGCGCACCATCTTCGGGATCCGCATCAGCGGGCCCGACCAGCCCGGCAACCCGCGCTCGGCTCGCCCGGCGGTACTGTTTCACGGCTGCCAGCACGCCCGCGAGTGGATCACGCCCATGACCAGCATGTTTCTGGCGGACCAGATGCTGGAGCGATACTCGACCGATTCGCGCATCCGCGCCCTGCTCGACCGCTGCGAGGTGATTGTCCTCCCGGTGGTGAACCCCGACGGGTACCTCTACACATGGTCGAGCAATCGTCTGTGGCGGAAGAATCGCCGCACCAACTCCGACGGAACCATCGGCGTCGACCCCAATCGCAACTGGGGATATCAGTGGGGGGGCGAGGGGGCGAGCACCAGCCCCGGCAGCGACACGTATCGCGGGACCGGGCCCTTTAGCGAGCCCGAGACGCAGCGCTTGCGTGATTTCATGACCTCCGAGCCTCGCCTGCGGGCCCACATGGACTATCACAGCTACTCGCAGCTCGTCATGTCCCCCTGGGCGTGGACGGCGGCTCTTCCCCCCGACAACGGCGTCTTTGACGAGCTCGACCTGGCGATCCAGGCGAGCATTCGCAGCGTCAACGGCCTGACCTACAACGAAGGGCCGGTGTACACCACGATCTACCCGGCGGCCGGCAACGCCCTGGACTGGAGTTACGGCGTCCGGGGCGTGCTGGGCATGACCATCGAACTGCGCGACACGGGCACCTTTGGGTTTGTGCTGCCCGCCAACCAGATCGTGCCGACCGGTGAGGAGAATCTGGCGGGGGCGTTGACGTTGTGCGAGTTTGCGAGCCGCCCGTTGGTGATGGGGGTTTCGGGTACGCTTCCGCGCCGGGTGAGCAGCGGAGCGGGCACGCCGGTGAGTTTTTCGGTGATTCCCGGGGCCAGTGCCCTGGTCGGCGCACCCCGGCTGGTGGCCCGCTCGGGCTCAGGCGGGTTCGAGGCGTCGCCCGCGACGACCTCCAGCGGGCGGGTCTACACCGCCAATCTCCCGGGGGCAGATTGTCCCGGGACGGTGCGTTATTACCTCGAGGCGACAGCCGCGAATGGCCTGGTGGTGCGCCTGCCTGCCGATGCGCCGAACTCGACCTTTGAGGCGATCGGCTCGGGGCCGGATTTCGTGGCCTTCGCTGACGACATGGAGACCGATCGGGGCTGGGTGGTGGGGGCGACCGGGGACGCTGCGACGTCGGGGGCGTGGCAGCGGGGAGTGCCGCAGCAGACGACGGCGCAGCCCGGCAGCGACAACTCGGGGTCAGGGGTCAACTGCTGGGTGACCGGGCCCCTGGCTGGCACGAACGCGAACTCAAATGATGTGGATGGGGGCAGCACGACGCTGACCAGCCCGAGGTTTAGCGCGTTGGCCCCGCCCTACTGGCGGGTGGTGACGACGACGCTGAGCTACGCCCGCTGGTACAGCAACAACACAGGCGCCAACCCCAACAACGACTCGATGCTGGTTCTGATTTCCAACAATGACGGCGCGACCTGGGTGACGCTGGAGGCGGTGACTGAGAACCTGGGGCGATGGAGCACCAAGACCTATCCGCTCGAGCTGATTCTGGCCCCGACAAACCAGATGCGACTGCGATTCGTGGCCAGCGATCGCTCCCCCGACTCCACCGTCGAGTGCGGGCTGGATGACGTCTTGGTCACGGTCAGCGCCTGCCCACCTGACCTGGACTTGAACGCCGATGGAAATGTGGACCAGGGGGACGTGGATTACCTCGTCAACTTGGTGGCGGGCGGGGCCAACCCCACGGCCATTGATCCGGACTTCAACCAGGATGGCAATGTGGACCAGGGGGATATTTCCGACATCATCAACGCGGTGGCGGGTGGATGAGCATGGGGG
>JAKFUN010000149.1 GCA_021732675.1 Phycisphaerales bacterium | reverse complement strand
GGCCACCAGCCCCGCGGCTTCGGTCGCGTTCGCTACATCCGCCTGAAAAGCTTCCGCAATCCCCCCCGCGTCGCGAATGGCCTTCACCACCCGCCCCGCCGCTTCCGCGTCGCGAACATAGTTGACTGCCAATGCAAAGCCGTCCCGCGCCAGGGCGATCGCGATCTCCGCGCCGATCCCACGCGACGAGCCAGTAACAAGAGCGATCGGTTGAAGCGTCATGTCGTTCTTCGATGCCGACCAGCCGCGATCGATGCGTGTGCCTTCCCTGGGCTTCCCGGCGCGAGCTGCGAAAACTCATCCCGCCGTCCGCCGCTCGTACTGCCCGCCCCCTCACGACTGCCCGTGGCGCCCCCAGGGGCCGTCGCCAAACCTGGCTCACCCCGCTCTTTCAGCCGGGGCTCGCACCGGCCACGCTGGCGGGCAGCTCATACCCCGCCGCGAGGAAGAGAGCCGCCGTGTCCGCCAACTGCTCCATCCGCGTCGCCCGCCCGTCCTTCATCGTCCACGCGTGCGAAAAGCGCGACACCACCGTGCGCCCGGTCCCCTTCATCACCCCCCGATACCGTCCCAGCACCACCACCTCGGCCCCTTGGGCAATCACCCGGTCCCGCACCAGTTCCAACTTCGCGAACAACCCGGTGAACGGCCCAAGCACCTTCTCGGCGATTTCCTTCGGCCCATGCGCTACCCCGCCCCCATTGGGCGGAAACGGCGACTCCACCCACACGACATCCGGGGCGAAGATGCTCATGGCGCTCGCCAAATCCCCCCGGTCTACCGCCGCGTAGAACTCTAAAACTCGCATCGTTTCTGTGGCCGCCATTTCTCACCTCGACCTTCCATCCGCACCCATCGGCTCAAACCGTGTCACCCGCTTTCGCGGGCCACACAGGCATTCAATCTTGATTACGGCGTCTTGTCCTGCGTCACCAGCGTCAGTTGCTCGGTGTCCACGTTGTACACGTATCCATAAATGTTCACGCCCCGCGGCGTGCCCGGCGCTTCCTTCACCAGCTTCACGTCATCCTTCAGCGACACCTCAAAGTCCGAGATCGCCACGTCCCGCCGGTTGTACGCCTGCGAGATGTCCTTGCCCTGCTCGGCCTTGAACGCGCCATTGATCCCGTCGGTGGTGTAGCTCGTCGCCCCGCAGTTGGTGTGGTGCACGATCACGATGTTCTTGAGCCCAAAGATGTGCTGCCCCACCGTGATGCTCCGCAGCCCGTCAACCACTCGCCCGCCCGCCGTCACCACCGGGAGAATCGTCGACGTCCACCCCACCTTGTGCCCTTGGGCGTCGGTGATGATGGTGCCCGGGTAGACAGCCCCGGGAATCGCGCTGGCCACCACCTCCGGCACCCGAATGCAGCGCCGGTCCATGCAGTAGATCACCATCGTGTCCACCGGGGCCGCGTTGTGAATCGCCTTGCGGAACTCCGCCTCGTTGTACCCCGCGCCCCGTGAGAAGACGTACTGCCCAAAGCCCCCGGTCGGCGCGGGCACCACCGCCGCCCGCTTACCCACCTTGCGCTCCATCCAGTCGCGAATCTTGGTCGCGATCAGGTCGCCATCCTCTTCCAGCGCAAAGTGTCCGGTGTCGAGCAGGTTGAAATCGATGTCCTTGATGTCCCGCTTGTAAGGCTCGGCACCGGCGGGCGGGAAGATCTGGTCATTCTTCCCCCACACCACCAGCATCGGGGGCTGGTGCGTGCGGAAGTACTCCTGCCACTGCGGGTACAAGGGCGGGTTGCTTCCGTAATCCTTGAACAGGGCAAGCTGAACCTCCTTGTTCCCCGGCCGATCCAGCGTCACCTGGTCCGCGGTGTACGAATCCGGGCTGATGTTCTTCGGGTCCCGCGCCCCGTGCAGATACTGCCACTTGGTCGTGTCGAGCTTCAAAAACCCTTCCAGCTTGGTGCGCAGCTCGGGGGTCGGGTTCTTCCAATACTCTTTGAGCGGGGCCCAGAAGCCATCGGGCAGCCCCTCGACGTACGCGTTGCCGTTCTGCACGATGATGCCGCTGATCCGCTCCGGGTGGGCCGCTGCCAAGCGATACCCCACCGGCGCTCCGTAGTCCTGCACGTAAATCGCGTACTTCGTCAGCCCCTGCTGCACCGTGAAGGCGTCGACGATCTTGGCCAGGTGGTCAAACGTGTACTCGAACTTGTCGGCGGGGGGCTGCTCGCTCTGCCCAAACCCCGGGAAGTCCGGCGCGATCACATGGTACTTGTCGCTCAGCGCCGGAATCAGGTTCCGAAACATCGACGACGAAGACGGGAACCCGTGCAGCAGCAGAATGGTGGGGGCGTCCTTGGGCCCAGCCTCCCGATAGAAGATGTCCACGCCATCAACCTTGACCGTTTGGTGTCGCACCCGCGACGCCGGCTCCGGTGCCCTCGCGCCGCTTCCCGCTTCCGGCTCCCCGCTCGCACCCAAGGCCACGCTGCTCCAGCCCGTGGCGGCCAACGCCACGAGAAGACCAGTTCCGATCAATCTACGTCCCAGCATCTTAAACCTCCTGTGTTTGACCACCCTCCCCGGCACGCCTTCAAGCGGGCACGTGGCTTGCACGCCTCCGATGCATCGCTCCCACACGCTGTGACACCACCTCGCTGGAACCCCAGACTCTACCAACCACCCCGCGCCGCGCGAAACGCCTCGGGTCCCCTGAGCCCAGACAAGACCATACCGGCTCCGACCGATCAACCCCAAACCCGCCCGGTCTCCTCGCAAATCTCTTCCCCGTTCCCGCGGCTCCGCCCCCGCTCCGCTGAGCGCCGACCACTTCTCTCGCATGGCCAGGGACCTAAAGACGGCCACCCAAGATTCGTACGCTCTTCACCCATCTTCTGGGCGTACCATCGCTCCCGTGCAACCTAGCGGGGACAAACCAGGCGCTTCAGAACGGCACACCGTGTCGATCCACGATGTGGCCGCCGCCGCTGGCGTCTCGATCGCCACCGTCAGCCGCGTTGTCAACAGCACCGGCGTCGTGGCCGCCGCCACCGCCGCCCGGGTTCGCGAGGCCGTGCAGCGACTGGGCTACTCCCCCAACCCGCTCGCCCAGGTCCTGGGCTCGGGCGAAAGCCACGTCCTGGGCATCGCCCTCCCCCGGTTTCACGGCGAGTTCATGAGCCGCCTCCTCTCGGGCGCCGACGAAGAAGCCGCCAAGCTCGGCTACCACCTCATCATGACGACCATCACCTCGCGCTCCGAGCGCCAGGCCGGTCGCGGGATCATGGGCTCAGGTCTGATCGACGCCATGATGGTCGTTCTCACCGAGACCGACGACCCATTGGCCAGCACCGTGCTCGATTCCGGCATCCCCACGGTCGTTATTGACACCGACCTTTCCAGCAAAGGGCTCGACAGCGTCGTCCTCGACAACGAACGGGGCACGCGCGACGCGCTCGACCACCTCCTCCGCTGGGTCGAACCCGACAAGGTCTTCTTCGTCGGCGGGCCCCGCACCAACTTCGACTCCGCCCGCCGTGCCGCGGCTTTCGAAGACGTATTGATCGGCCGCGGGGTCACCCCCCGGGTCGATCAGATCTCCTACGGCGACTACTCGGTGGACTGGGGCAAAGAGTGGGCCACCCGCATGCACCAGCGGGGTCTGCTCGCCGGCGCGGTGCTGGCCGGGAACGACAAAATCGCCTGCGGCATCATGCGGGCCGCCGAAGACGCCCGCGTGTGGGTCCCCGACCAGCTTCGCGTGGTTGGCTTCAACGACTCGCAGATCAGCCGCCTGGTTCGCCCCAGGCTTTCGACCGTCGCCCTGCCCATGGACGACCTGGGGGCCTTGGCCGTGCGAACACTGGTGCGCCGCCTCGAAAATCGCAGTGCCCCCGCCACCTGCCAACGCCTCGCGACCCGCCTGGTAGTGCGCGAGAGCAGCACCGCCATGAACTTCTAATTCCAATCCCAGGTGCAGCGCAGACACCCTGCGTGGCCGGGCGGCCCCCGCCGGCGTCTAAAACCTCTCACAGAATGAGCTGCCCCATCTTGTGGCACAGGCGTCCCGCAGCTTCGTAGATGATCTCTTTCAGGGACGCCGGAGCTGAAGCTCGGCGAAACTCCGGGTGGAGGCGGTCTGCCACCCGGACCTTCGAAGACTCAGGTCCGCCGTTTGAATACAAGGATTTCTAACAGAGCTGCGGGACGCCTGTCGCCTTCTTGCCCTTCTCATCATTCTGTGAGAGGTTCTTAGTTCCTTCGGTTCTCTTTCCGCTCTTCGCCCGAGTTTCAACTGGGATCGGTACAAGGCCAAGCCGCCTCGCCAAGCGTTCCACCCCATCACGCCCGGGATGAGCGCAGCGAATCCCAATATGCTCGTGGCGACCGCACCGCTACCGTCGCCGACGCGATGCAAGAGCGATCCCAAGTAGCCCAACGCTCAGGGTGCCTGACGTGGGGATGGTGATGATGAACGCATTGGGTGCGAGGGTGGATGGGATGATGGTGTTGACCGCGAAGGTGCGCCCGTCGTCGCTCACGGTGGCGCTGGTGAGCTGGTAGCCGGGCAGAGTGATCCCGTAGGAAGCGA